>JANNFV010000239.1:0-3431 GCA_031380285.1 Hyphomicrobiales bacterium
CTGGCCTTCGATGCGGTCAAGGCGGCGCGGGAGCAGAATATCGATGTTCTCCTCGTCGATACGGCGGGGCGCCTGCAGAATCGCACCGAGCTGATGGCCGAACTCGAAAAGGTCGTCCGCGTGATGAAGAAGCTGGACGAGACGGCACCCCACGGCGTGCTGCTGGTGCTGGACGCGACGGTGGGTCAGAACGCACTCAGCCAGGTCGAGATCTTCGGCAAGACGGCGGGCGTGACGGGGCTGGTGATGACCAAGCTCGATGGCACGGCGCGTGGCGGTATCCTGGTTGCCATTGCCGAGAAGTTCAGATTGCCGATCCATTTTATCGGGGTGGGCGAGCAAGTGGATGATCTGGAGCCCTTCGCGGCGCAGGATTTCGCGCGCGCCATCGCAGGGCTGGAGCGGCTGGCGTGAGGCTCATCTTCCTTCTCCCCTTGGGGGAGAAGGTGGTCGGCGGATGCCGACCGGATGAGGGGTCTCGCGGAGCGAAACTTCGAGGCTCGACCAAACTGCAGTTGCACAAGACTTGCTTCGCATTACCCCTCATCCGTCATGCGTTCCGCATGACACCTTCTCCCGCAAGGGGAGAAGGAGGAGACATCCCATGCCCCTCCGCCTCGCGCTGTACCAACCCGACATTCCCCAGAACGCGGGCACCATGATCCGCATGGCGGCCTGTCTTGGCATCGGTATCGACATCATCGAACCCGCCGGATTTCCCGTGTCTGACCGGCATTTTCGCCGGGCAGGTATGGATTACCTCGATCAGGTGGATATCCGGCGGCATGTCTCGTGGTCGACCTTCGAGGCCGAGCGCCGGGCCGAAGGTGCAAGGCTGGTGCTGCTGACGACGAAGGGGGCCGTGGCGCATACGGCCTTCCGGTTTCGCCCTGGCGATATCCTGATGGTGGGGCGCGAAAGCGCAGGCGTGCCCGCTGATGTCCATGCCGCCGTTGATGCAAGGGTGGTGATTACGATGCGCGTGGAAGCGCGGTCGCTGAACGTTGCGGTGTCTGCCGCCATCGTGCTGGGGGAGGCGCTGCGGCAGGTCGAGGGCTTTCCCGTTACGTAAAAAGCCTCCGGTCCTTTTCCCCGCCGCGCAATCGTTGCAGAATGGCGTCATGAACACCCACGCACAGACACCCCGCCCACTGCCGCCTGCCGCTGAACTCGAGCGCCGCAAGGCCACAGCACGCGCCTGGTTCGAATCGTTGCGCGATCAGATCTGCGCGGCGTTCGAGGCCATCGAGGATGATGCGACAGGGCCTTTCATGGCTGATACGCCAAATGATCAGCCGGGCCGCTTCATCCGCAAGCCGTGGTCGCGCAAAGACCATGAGGGCAATGATGGTGGTGGCGGCGTGATGTCGATGATGCATGGCCGCGTCTTCGAGAAGGTCGGCGTGCATACCTCGACGGTTTATGGCGTGTTCTCGCCGGAATTCGCCAAGCAGATTCCCGGTGCCGCTGAAAACCCCAACTTCTTCGCCTCGGGTGTCTCGGTCATCGGCCATCCCTGGAATCCCAATGCGCCCACCGTGCACATGAACACGCGCTATGTCGTGACCTCGCGCCAGTGGTTCGGCGGCGGTGCGGACCTGACGCCGGTGCTGGCGCGGCGGCGCAACCAGGAGGATGCGGACAGCCTGCATTTCCACGCCATGATGCGCGAGGCGTGCGACGCCCATGCGGCCATCGCGCCCTACGAGCGCTACAAGCAATGGTGCGAGGAGTATTTCTTCCTGCCACACCGCAAGGAACCGCGCGGCATCGGCGGGATTTTCTATGACTATCTCGACAATGGCGATTGGGAGGCCGACCTCGCCTTCACCCAGGATGTGGGCCGCGCCTTCATCAAGGCCTATGCGCCTGTCTTGCTCGGCAACATGGGCAATCACTGGTCAGGCGAAGACGTGATCGAGCAGGAAACGCGGCGCGGGCGCTATGTCGAGTTCAACCTGCTGCATGATCGCGGCACGCTGTTTGGCCTGAAGACCGGCGGCAATGTGGAATCGATCCTGTCATCGCTGCCGCCAAGGGTGCGCTGGCCGTAGGGGCGTTTTCCTTCCCCCCTGGGGGAAGGTGGCAGGCGAAGCCTGACGGATGAGGGAGAATCCCTGCCGTCGGCAGCTCTCCCTCATCCGTCCCGCAAAGGGCGGGACACCTTCTCCCTGGGGGAGAAGGAAAGGGTGGTGGCTCAATTCCGTGGCAGCAGGCGCTCGAAATAATCCAGTTCCATCTGCGGACGTTGGCTTTCGCCCAGGCGGCGGCGCAGTTCTTCAAGCACGCGCCGCGCGCGTTCGCCCACAGTGCCGCCGTCATGACCCTGCATGCGCATGCGGGCGTTGTCGTTGGCGGCGCGGTTGCGGTTGTCGCGACCCAGCGGATCATCGTTGCGGTTGCCGCCATCGGCGCGGGGCTGGCCCTGACGGTTGGGATCATCGCCACCCGGACCACCTTCGGCCTGCTCGGTGCCGTCGCCCTCGCCCTGCTGCTGCATCTGCTGGGCCATGCCCTGCATGCCGCGGCGCAGGCCTTCCAGCGCCTTGCCCTGGCTGTCGACCGCACGGCCTTCCTGGCCCTGGCCCAACTGGCGCTCGGCATCGCGCATGGATTGCTCGGCTTCCGACAGGCCCTTCTCGCCGTTCATGCCCAGTTCGCGCATGCGGCGCTGCAGGCGCTCAAGCTGTTCGCGCAGGCGCTGCTGACGCTCCTGCAGGCTCTGACCCTGGCCCTGGCCTTCGCCACCTTCGGCCATATCCTGCTCGCCGCCTTCACCCTGTTCGCCGCTTTGGCCCTGTTCGCCCTGCTGGCCGCGCTGGCCTTGCTGCCCTCTTTGACCGCGCTGGCCCTGCTGTCCTTGTTGCCCTTGCTGCTGACGGTTGCGGTCGGCCTGCTGGCCCTGGCGGCGGCGCTCTTGCCCCTCGCGATAGGTGTTGTCGCGCAATTGCTGCTGCTCGCGAGTCATCTGGTCGAGTTCGTTCATGCTCTCGCCCATGCCGCGCTCACGCTCGCCCATCTGGCGCTGGCCGCGCTGGGCCTGCAGGTTCTGCATCATCTCGTTGAGCTGGCGCAGCAACTCCTGGGCTTCGGCGTGGCGACCCTCACGCGACAGTTTCTCGATCTCCTCCAGCATCTTCTGCAGATCGTTGCGGTTCATCGTCCGCTGGTTGGGATCATTCGGGCGGTTCTCGGACAGGCGGTTCTCGCGCTGGGCGCGCTGGTCCCGCCTGCGGCGTTCCTGGCCTTCACGGAACGTGCGGTCGCGCAGTTGCTGCTGTTCACGCGTCATCTGGTCCAGTTCGTTCATGGCCTCGTTCTGGCCACGCTCACGCTCGCCCATCTGGCGTTGGCCGCGCTGGGCTTGCAGATTCTGCATCATTTCATTCAGTTGGCGCAGCAGTTCCTGGGCTTCGGCCTGGCGCCCTTCG
>JANNFV010000293.1:0-4641 GCA_031380285.1 Hyphomicrobiales bacterium
TAGCCTGAATTCCCAAATGAAAGTGGATATTATTCCAATTTATCCAGATTTCTTTCCCAGCATGGCGCTTCCGCTTGTCCACCGTCACTACAACGTCGTCTCGTGCAGTCGATGCCATTGCCTCAGTGCAGATTCGAGGAAGGCAAACTCATAGATCGTCCAGCTTGACCCTGACGGCGCGTTCGCCCTTGCGCGCATCGGCGACGGCGTTCAGCTCGGCATCTTCCAGACGTTCGACTTCGGCCTCGTAGCCCGACCCCTCTCCAACCCTCAGCACCAGCGGCGGATGCCCCGTCGCCTCCAGAAACCGCAGCAAATCCGCCCACGACACTCCCGTCGTCATCGTGTTGACGAGCGGATGGCCGTTGATGCGCCCATGGGCTTTCAGCCGCTCATCCAGAACCATCGTCACCGCGCCGCCCGTGTCATTGATGACAGCGAAAGCCGTGACGGAACCCGGCGTGACTCCCAGATGCTCCAGCATCTGCTCTGCATTACCGAACGACAGCCGCCCCGACGCGCCAATCACCTCATGCAGCCGCTTGAGGTCGATCTGCGTGCTTTCCATCGCCGTCACCAGGAAGAGCCTACCCTTCTTGTCTTTCAGGAACAGGTTCTTGGTATGCGCGCCAACGATCTCGCCACGCAGTTCCTTCGACTGCTCGACCGTGAACAGGGCAGGGTGGTGGATCGTTTCATGGGCAATGCCCATGGAAACGAATGTGGCAAGGAGGGTTTCGGGGGTGTGGGGCATGGCTGTTTCTCGCGGAATGGGAAAAATCAGCCTCTCCGCCGCTGCATCAGCGCCGTCAACTCCGCATCGGGCATCGCAGGCAAAGCGATGTCGATGACGGCATAGAGATCACCCGGCTGTTCCTTGCCCGGCAGGCCCTTGCCCCTGAGGCGGAAGGTGCGTCCGCTCGATGTCATGGGCTGGATGCCGATTTCAGCCGTTCCCTCCAGCGTCGGCACCAGCACGGCACCGCCCAGCACGGCGTCTGCCAGCGGAACTGCGACGCGCACCTTGAGATCACGGCCCTCCACGATGAAGCGGTCATGCGGCGCAATGCGGATCGTCAGCATCGTGTCGCCTGGCGCACCTCCGGTGGGCGAGGAATATCCCTGGCCGCGCAGGCGCACTGTCATCCCGTCGGTGACACCCCTGGGGATCGCCACCTCCAGATCCTTGCCTGTCGGAAGCTGCACCCGCTTGGGCTGGCCTGCCGCGATCTCTTCAAGGGACACCTGCAGGGTCACTGCGGCATCCGCGCCAGGCTGGGGCTGGGCACGCCGAGCGCCAGGGTTGCGTGCGCGTTCCGCCGTCTCGCCGAACATGCGCCCGAAAATGTCGGACGCATCGAAACCGCCGGGCTGCGGGCCGCCAGCACGTCCGCCGCCCATGTTGCGGAAATGCCGGAAGAGATCATCGGGCGAGTGACCGCCCGCGCCGGAAACCCCTTCAAAACCTTTTGGCTTGCCGTCCGGCCCGATCTCGCCACGATCAAACTGCGCCCGTTTTCCGGTATCGCCCAGGATTTCATAGGCCGTGTTCAACTCGGCGAAACGCTCCGCCGCCTGAGGATCGTCGCGGTTCCGGTCAGGGTGATGTTGCTTGGCGGCGCGGCGAAAGGCTTTCTTGACCTCCGCCTCGCTGGCCCCCTTGGGCAGGCCGAGCACGTCATAGGGATTGCGCATGGCGGGTGGGACTCCGGAATCGATCAAACAACCGACTCTATGTGGGAAATCCGGTTGATTTACGCAACCGCCCGATTACCCCGGCTTTTTCCACGCCGTCACATCCTTGATCGTCCATTCCGTGGCGCTGGCCTTGCAAGCGCTGCCCTGGAACCATTGATCCGGCTCCTTCAGCGAGACCATGGCCACGAAGCTGCGGCAAACATCGTCCTTGACGAGGAACGGGTTGCCGACAGGCGCGAAAGAGCCCTTGTTGCCGCTGTCGGCGTTATCCCAGCGCACATGGCCGCCATTGCCCTGCGGATCAAGCGCCGTGGCCATCGCCGCACGGGCGCGCCGCCAATCTTCCTCGTCGAGCTTGGGCGAGAATGGTGAGACCTGGCCCGGCGGCAAGGCTGTGTCTTTTGCGGGACGCGGGACAATCGAGCCTGTCGTGATCTCGGAATCGGCGGCAACGGCGCTGGCCGGAGCCCGCTCGAAAGGCATGGTGATGCTGCATCCCGCAACAAGCAATGCGCATGCGCCAAGGCAAGCCCCTTTCAGAGACCGGACTGTTGCGCCATATACGCCGTGAGCCAAAACGCCACCCGCCACGGAATTACCCCAACTCATACTCAACTGTCAGTATGCCAGAGGACCGTTAATGTTCAGTGACTTCACCCAGAGCACCAATCCATTTTCCCTGTTCGAGGAATGGTTTGCCGAAGCCGGGGCCTCCGAAATCAACGATCCGCACGCCATGGCACTGGCCACTGCGGACGCCAATGGCCTGCCCGATGTCCGGGTGGTGCTGATGAACGGCTATGACCGCAGCGGCTTCGTCTTCTACACCCACATGACCGGCACCAAGGGTCGGCAGCTCGCCGCCAACATGCAGGCAGCCCTGGTGTTCCACTGGAAGAGTCTGAAACGACAGGTGCGCGTGCGCGGTCCCGTTGAAATCGTCACATCAGTTCAGGCCGATGCCTATTTCGCCTCGCGCCCCCGCGACAGCCAGATCGGTGCCTGGGCCAGCCTGCAATCGCAGCCGCTGGACGCCCGTGCCACCTTCGAGGAGCGCATCGCGGCAGTGAGGGCCGAATACGAGGGCAAGGATATACCCCGTCCGCCGCATTGGACGGGGTATCGCGTGCGTCCGCTGGAGATCGAATTCTGGCACGACCGCCCGTTCCGCCTGCATGATCGCATTGTGTTTCGGCGCGAGACGCCAGAAGGTGAATTCTCGAAAACGAGGCTCTATCCCTGAGTCTCAACAGAAAGTTCATTCCCCATGGGCATGCCGCCAATGAACATCCCGGTGACCGAAGCTGGCAAGCGGCCGGTGATGCTGCTGACGGGCGCTTCGCGCGGCATCGGCCATGCCACGGTCAAGGTTTTCGCCAAGGCGGGCTGGCGTATTCTGTCATGCTCGCGCCAGGCATTTTCCGACAAGTGCCCGTGGCCATCGGGCGCGGATGACCACGTCCAGATCAATCTCGAGGATCCGGTCGATACCATGCGTGGCATCACCGAGATCAAGCGGCGTCTCCAGATCGAGGGCGGCAAGCTGAACGCTCTGGTCAACAACGCGGGCATTTCGCCCAAGTCGCCGGATGGCAGGCGGATGGGCGCGGCGAACACCGATTTCAACGACTGGCACCGCGTGTTCCAGGTCAATTTCTTTGCGCCGATCATGCTGGCCCGTGGCCTGCTCGATGAACTGGAGGCTGCCAAGGGCTCGATCGTCAATGTCACGTCGATCGCGGGCGGGCGCGTGCACCCCTTCGCCGGAGCGGCCTATGCGACCTCGAAAGCGGCGCTGGCGGCACTGACCCGCGAGATGGCGTCGGATTTCGGCTCGCACGGCATCCGCGTCAATTCGATTTCGCCCGGCGAGATCGATACCTCGATCCTCTCTCCCGGCACCGACAAGATCGTCGAGAGCCAGATTCCGATGCGGCGCCTGGGCACCACGGAAGAGGTGGCGAAGGCGATCATGTTCCTGTGCACCGACCAGTCTTCCTACGTGAACGGGGCCGAACTGCACATCAATGGCGGGCAGCACGTGTGAGCAAGCCGCTTCCACCGCCCCGCCCCATGCTCGCGGCCTCTGTCGGCGTTTTCCGGGAGGGCAGGGTGCTGATCGGCGAGCGCCTGGTGGAACCTGCGAAGGGCCTGTTCACTTTTCCCGGCGGCCGAGTGGAGCTTGGCGAAACGCTGGCAGAAGCGGCGTTGCGCGAGTTGCTGGAGGAGGTCGGCGTCACGGCAGAGATCGTCGGCTTCGTCGACCATGTCGAGACGGTGATGCGCGGCAGCGATGGCACGCCGACCTTCCATGCCGTGGTCTGCGCCTTCGCCGCACGCTGGGTCTCGGGCGAACCGCAATCCTCCGCCGAGATCGGCCAGACCATCTGGGCGCGACCGGAGGATGTGGCGCGATGGCCAACCACGCGGGGCTTGCCAGCCATCGTCGCCAAGGCGCAGCGGCTGGTCGAGGCGGCGCAATGACACGCGGTTTCGCTCTCCTGCTTGCGCTTGCTCTTGGCAGCGAAGCGTTCGCGCAGCAATCACGGCGACCACCACCGGCACCCGCGCCGCCTCCGCGCGAGGAAGCAGCACCCGAGCCGCCGCCTGCGGCCTACGAGCCGGAATTGCTGCGCCTCGCCGAGGTCATCGGCACGCTGAGTTACATGACAGCGCTGTGCGCCCAGCCCGACAGCCAGAACTGGCAGCAGCGCATCACGCAACTGATCGATGCCGAGGGCACGACCCCACAGCGCAAGGAGCGGCTGGCAGGAGCCTTCAACCGCGGCTATCTCGGACATCAGCCTGCGCATCGGACCTGCACCGAGCGTTCACGCCAGGTGATCGACCGGTTGCTGCTGCAGGGACAGCGCCTGACCCGCGAGATTTCGACGCGGTATTCCGGTTGAACAAGGCGTTGCATTTCGACCCCTCAATCCGTCG
>JANNFV010000297.1:0-6585 GCA_031380285.1 Hyphomicrobiales bacterium
CGGCTTTGTAGCGGTGCTGGCTGGCTGGATCACCACGGAGGTCGGGCGACAACCCTACACGGTCTATGGCCTGCTGACGACGGCGCAGTCCGCCTCGCCGATCTCGGCGGCTGCCGTCGGCAGTTCGCTGGTCGCTTTCATCGTCGTCTACTTCACTTTGTTTGGTGCAGGCACTTACTACATCCTGCGCCTGATGAACGAGCCTCCCCACGCCGGCGAGCCGGGCCTGCGCCCCGACGAGCCGATCCGCGCGGGTGGTATCATGCCCGCCCCGGCGATGGATGTGGCAGGCGCTGTCACGCCGGCAACAGCAGGAGCCACGTGATGACACTCGATCTTCCGCTTATCTGGGCTGCTCTGATCGCCTTCGCCGTTCTGGCCTATATCGTGCTCGACGGATTCGATCTTGGCATCGGCATCCTGTTTCCGTTCGTCACGGGCGAAGTGCACCGCGACAAGATGATGAACTCGGTCGCCCCCGTCTGGGATGGCAATGAGACGTGGCTTGTGCTGGGCGGCGGGGGGTTGTTCGCGGTGTTTCCGCTTGCCTATGCCATCATCATGCCGGCGCTCTATGCACCGATCATCATCATGTTGCTCGGCCTTATTTTCCGCGGTGTGGCTTTCGAATTTCGCTGGCGGACAAAGCGCGGGCAGTTCCTTTGGGATTGGGCGTTCTCGGGTGGATCAATCCTCGCAACCTTTGCGCAAGGCATTGCGCTCGGGGCGCTGGTGCAGGGCATCCCCGTCGCAAACCGCGCCTATGCGGGTGGCTGGTGGGACTGGCTGACACCTTTCAGCCTGCTGACGGGCGTGGCCCTGGTCATCGGTTATGCGATGCTTGGCGCAACCTGGCTGATCTGGAAAACCGAAGGCCATGTGCAGGACACCGCCTACCGCATGGCCAGGATCACGGCTCCCGCAACGCTGGTCCTGATCGGTGTGGTCAGCGCCTGGACGCCATTCCTGAGCGCGGTCTACATGAACCGCTGGTTCGGCTGGCCGCACCTGTTGCTGGCTGGACCGGTTCCACTTCTGGTTCTGGGTGCAGCATTCGTGCTCTACAGGGGCCTGCGTGACCGGGAAGAAGTCAGCCCCTTTCTGGCGGCCCAGTCGCTTTTCGTGCTGTGCTTCATCGGTCTGGGAATCAGCTTCTACCCCTATATCGTGCCCAACAGCGTGACGATCTGGGCAGCTGCGGCCCCCGACAACAGCCTGTCTTTCCTGCTGGTGGGCGCGGTCGTGCTCGTGCCACTGATCCTGATCTACACGGTCTATTCCTACTGGGTCTTCCGCGGCAAGGTGAACGCGGCGGGCGGCTACCACTGATGGAACGGGAGAGTGAACCCGCCCGGACGGCTCCGCGCTGGCTGAGGCTCGGCTGGTTTGGTGCCATCTGGACGGGCAGCGTGATCGCCCTGGCCGTCGTGGCCTGGCTCATAAAGTGGGCTGTGAAAGCACCGATGTAGGGCGGGCTGGCTGACAAACGATTCTCAAGAGGCCGCTGCACCGCCCCGTGCATCTGTCACTGTCGCAGCATAGCGAATTCCCGGCTCCCTGAGGCCAGCCTTGAGCAAGACGCGTCGAACCGATGGCTTGGCGCCTGCGATGATGAGAGTTGTCCCCGCGCTCTCCATCCTTTTGGCAAACGTCTCAATCAATTTTGCCGCCGTGGCGTCGATCAGCGGCACTTCGGAGAGGTCGAATATAAAAGTTTTCGGCGGCGTGCCAATTCTGTCCAGAACGATGCCGAGTGTCGCGGTTGCGCCGAAGAACAAGGCTCCGGTCACTTTGTAAACCAGTGGATCCTGTGACCTCATCGGCTGGTAAGCCGAACGTTGACCAGCCGCACCATCGGCTAGGTCATCGCCGATCAGTCTCGAACCGTCCTCGATGTCGGTGGCCTCTGCCATGCGGTGGAGGAACAGGAACGCGCCAAGCGTAACGCCGACCCCGATGCCAAGCGTGAGATCTTCGAAGATCGTCAGCAGGAAGGTGGCAAGCAGCACCAGTGCGTCGCCGCGCGAGGCGAAAAGCAGCGCCTTGAACTCGTCCTTCTCCGCCATGTTCCAGGCAACAATGGACAGCACAGCCCCGAGAGATGCCAGCGGGATGTGCCTGGCGAGCGGTGCAGCGACCAGCATGAAAAGCAGGATGTAGACGGCATGCAACATGCCCGAAACCGGGCTATGTGCTCCCGCCCGCACATTGGTGGCGGTGCGCGCAATGGTGCCCGTGGCCGGCATGCCGCCGAACAACACCGAGCCGATATTGGCAATGCCCTGCGCCACGAGTTCGCAGTTGGATCGATGGCGACGTCCGGTCATCCCGTCCGCGACGACTGCCGAGAGGAGTGACTCGATCGAGCCGAGCAGCGCGATCACGAGCGCATCGGGAAGCACCGCCTTCACCTTGGCGAGATCGAAGGTTGGGAAAGCCGGTGCAGGCAGCGATTGCGGCACATCGCCAAAGCGCGAGCCGACAGTCGCCACGTCGAGACGCAGGAAACCCGTCAAGGCCGCTGTGATGACAACGGCAATGAGAAAGCCCGGCCAGGATGGGCGAACGTGCCGCAGCAGCACGATGACCCCCAACGCAAGTGCCGCGACAGCGACTGTCACTGGCTTGGTGGTCGAGATCGCCGCCGCGATGGCGCTGAGCTTGGGGATGAGCGCCGCTGGCTCCTTGATGATGTCGAGCCCGAGCAGTTCCTTGAGCTGGCTGGCGAAGATGATCACGGCGATGCCCGTCGTGAAGCCCACGATCACTGGCAGCGGGATGTACTTGACGTAGGTTCCGAGCCGGAGGACCCCGACAATCATCATGATCACGCCGGCCATCAGTGTCGCCAGCACGAGTCCATCATAGCCTTGCCGTTCGACAATCGCATAGACGACGACAATAAATGCGCCAGCCGGTCCACCCACCTGAAATCGGCTGCCGCCCAGCGCCGAGATCAGGAACCCTCCGACGATTGCGGTGAACAGCCCCTTGTCAGGACTGAGACCAGCGGCGATCGCAATCGCCATGGACAATGGTAAAGCGACAATGGCGACAGTCAGCCCTGCAACCGCGTCTGCCTGCAAGTCCTTCACCCCGTAACCATCGCGCAGGACGGTCACCAGCTTGGGTGTGAAAAGCTCGACGAAGCTAGGGTCCCGGGGCTTCAGTGAGACTGGATCTGAAGGCTCCATGCCTTGCTCCTCATCGCTGTGGGAGGGGCGGCAGCGCCAGTATCACCGGCGGCACGAAAATGCGGTAAAAGGCGATCTTCGCGATTTCCACGATGGCGAGATAGGTGAGTGTCGCCGCCGTCAGATACAGAAAGAACGATACCGGCGGCGTGACAAAACCGAACCATGCGGCAATCGGCAGGAACGGCAATATGCAAGCAAGCGCCACGATGCCACCGGCCATGGCGAGCAGGAAGCCATGGGGCTTGCTGTGATAGAAAGGTCGCCTCGTGCGGATTGCAAACACGACAAGCACCTGTGACGCCAGCGACATGATGAACCAGCCGGTCTGGAACAGCCCTTCCCCAGCACCGAACACCGTCAGCAGCACATAGAATGTCAGGAAATCGAAGACGGAACTGATGGGCCCGAACACCAGCATGAACCGCTTCACCAGTTGCACATCCCAGGTGACAGGAGCGACCATCGCCTCCTGATCGACCAAGTCGAACGGGATGGCGATTTCGGATAAATCGTAAAGCAGATTGTTGAGCAGAATCTGGATCGGCAGCATTGGCAAAAAGGGCAGGAAAAGCGAGGCACCCGCCATGCTGAGCATGTTGCCGAAGTTCGAGCTGGAGCCCATCAGCACATATTTGGAGACATTCTGGACGGCCCCGCGCCCTTGCATGACGGCCTTCTGCACAACCGAGAGATCATGTTCGAGCAAGATCAGATTGGCGGCGGCGCGCGCAACATCAGCCGCGGTGTCGACCGAGATGCCGACATCCGCCGCATGCAAGGCAGGCGCATCGTTGATGCCATCGCCCATGAAGCCGACAACGTGGCCCAACCGTTTCAAGGCGAGGACGATGCGGTGCTTCTGTTGCGGATTGATGCGGCAGAACAGGTTTGTGCCCGGGAGTTGTCCAAGCAGAGCTTCGTCAGAGAGCTTCGTGAGTTGCTCGCCCGTCATCACGCCGGTGACGGAGATGCCGATCTCCTGAAAGACATGGCGGCTTACCAGCTCGTTGTCGCCCGTCAGCACCTTGATCGAAATGCCTGCCGCCTTCATCGCGTTGATCGTGACGCCTGCGCTTGCTTTCGGCGGATCGAGAAAAACCGCAAACCCAGAAAATACCAGGTCGCATTCTTCTGTTTTGGCGATGGCTTGCTGCTTAACATCAACCGGACGGCTGGCGATGGCCAACGCCCGGAAACCCTGTGCGCCCAGCTCCGTCAGCGTGCGCTCGAAACTCTTGCGCGTTGCGGCATCGAGCGGGTGAACCACGCCATCGGCCGTCTCATGGAATGTCGAAAGTCGCAGCAGTTCTTCCGGTGCACCCTTGACGATCAGATAGCGGCTGCCGTCATGCTCGACAAGGACCGACACCCGTCGACGCTCGAAATCGAATGGCGCCTCGTCGATCTTGGTCCAGTCGACATGATCCAGTGGGCTCGCCTTCAGAATGGCTTCATCCAACGGGCTTTTCATGCCGCTTTCGAAGCTGCTGTTGATGAAGGCGCAGGTAGCTGCCCTTGCGCTGATAGCGCCTGTTCCATCGATGACCTTGACGAGCTTGATCGATGCCTCGGTCAAGGTGCCGGTCTTGTCGGTGCACAGCATGTCCATCGCGCCCAGATCGTGGACGGCTGACGGGCGCTTGACGATGACGTTGCGCTTGGCCAGTCCCATGGCGGCACGGGCCAGGGTGACCGTCACGACCATCGGCAGCAATTCGGGCGTCAGGCCCACCGCGAGAGCCAGCGCGAACATCAGAGATTCCAGCGGCGGGCGCTGGAACGCGATGTTCACGACCAGAACGAAGAGGACCATGAGCACGGTCACCCGCATGATCAGCATGCCGAAGCTGCGAATGCCGATTGCAAACGCCGTTTCGGGCGGCTTTTCAGCAAGACTGGAAGCAAGTCCGCCTAGCGCCGTATTGCTGCCGGTCCGGCAAATCAAAATCGTCGCAGTGCCGCTGATGACCGACGTGCCAGCAAAGACGGCATTCGATGCCCCGGCGGGATTTTCCGATCCGGATGCCGTGTCGCCGACACGCTTTTCGGCAGGGTATGGTTCGCCAGTCAGAAGAGCCTGGTTGATATAGAGATCGCGGCTGACGAGAAGGCGTGCATCCGCTGGCACCAGATCACCGGCGATCAATTGCACGACGTCGCCCGGAACAAGCTGGTCCATCGCCAGCGACAGGGCCTTGCCGTCGCGCAAAACGCTTGCCTTGACCGCAACCGAGAGGCGCAGGGCATCGACTGCGTTTTGCGCCCGGACCTCCTGAACAAAGTCGAGCGTGATGCTCAAGGTCACGATGAGCGCGACAATGCCGAAACTTGCGACATCGCCGGTTGCCGCTGACAGTCCGCTTGCAACAAGCAGGATGAGGACGAGCGGGTTGCGGAAACGGGCCAGGAACTGCTGCAAAAGCGGCGTCGCCTTTACCGCCGCCGCATCATTGGGACCGTAACGCCGCAAGCGTGAGAGGGCTTCAGGAGAGGTCAGGCCGCTGGCGCTGCTGCGCAGACGCGACAGAAGTTGCGCCGAAGCCTCCCGCCAGAGTTCGTCAGGGTTGATGATCGGGTTCTGGCTTTTTGCAGCACTGTGGTCTTTATCGGTTTCATTCATCACAATGTCCCAGAGGGACGGAGAACATGCCGGACTTCGAAAGTCGGGTCCGGCATGTTCACAGCAATCAGTTGTTGCAGATTCAGTTGGTGTAGGTGAAGGCCGGGAGGCTCTTCAGCGACACCTTCGTCGCACCGCGCAGCATCATGTGGTTGTCCTTCACTTCCAGCGAGCTGGAAGGGACGACCACATACTTCTTGTCCATCCCGAGATAGCTTCCGACGGACAGGATGGCGTAGGGCACCTTGTCGCTCGGCGTGACGATGAGATCGTCGATCTTGCCGACCGTCTCGTTCGCTTCATTGACGACGTTGCTTCCGACAACCTTGGACGTGCGATAGCCGGTCGCCAGGGTGATCGGGTTCACCTCAACGAGTGTGACTGTTTGAGGAGCGCCCTGAGCAAGTGCTGGCAAGCTGAGCGCCGCGCTGATTGCGAGAGCGCTTGTGAGGAGTGTGACAGAACGGATCATATCGATTTCCTTTTTGGGTGTCGGCCTGCGTCTGCCGAGATCGGTCAGACGCTGACTTGGAAACGCCCAGCCTTATTGCCGGACATTTGAAACCGAAGGTACGGCCCACACCGTCGGCCAGACAGGTTCGGAAACTACCCAGAAAATGATTCCGGATCGCATCCCGTCACAATCGTTCGGGCGCTCGGGTTTTCGCGAATGACGCGACGCACCATCTGACGCGCCTCTTTGTCAGCAAACGCCGTGACCGTGCAGGTATTAATCAAACACAGATCGGCGTCCCGATGATCGGAGAC
>JANNFV010000314.1:0-8172 GCA_031380285.1 Hyphomicrobiales bacterium
CACAGGCCGAGGTCGAGGCCGCCGTTCTGGCCGATACCGCCGTGCAGCGGGCGCTGGAAGGCCGTGCACCGAAGAAGATCATCATCGTACCGTTGCGCATCGTCAACGTGGTGGGATAGGGTTCGCTCATGCTTCGCTCGTTTCGCTCCATCGCCATCATTGGACTCGTTGCCCTCGGTCTGGGCGGCTGCATCCGGCCGCTCTACGGATCGGCAGAGTTTGGCGGCCTGGCCATCCAACAGGGTCTGGCGGGTGTATCCATCGATCTGCAAGGCGAACGTCTGGCCCATTACCTGCGCAATGAGCTCGAGTTCAGCCTGAGGGGCGGCAACCCCGATGTCGCGCCCTTGACCCACAAATTGCGCATTGTCGCGACGCAGCGGACTGCGGCTGCCGTGGTTGACCGCCTGACCGGCGTCGCCGAGAGCGGCTACATGACGCTGACGGCGAAATACTGGCTCTTTCCCAACGGCAAATCCGTGGCGGACACCGAGGGTGAAGCCACCGCTCTCGTCAGCTATGACCGCAGCCAGCAGCGTTTCGCCACCATCCGGGCCGCACGCGACGCCGAAATCCAGGGCGCGAAGCAATTGGCCGAACAGATCAAGACCCGTATCGCGGCCCATATGGCGAGCAAGCGCTGAGCGACAATGGTCGCCATTGCGTCCCGCGACGTTGAAGCGTTTCTCAAGAGCGGCTTTGCCCAGTTTCCAGTCATCCTGATCTATGGCCCCGATGAAGGCCTGGTGTCCGAACGCGCCGCCATGATCGCCAGGGCGACGACATCTGGAGATATGGGCAACATTCTCCGCCTCGACGGCGATGATATCGCGGCTGACCCCATGCGCCTGCCGGACGAGGCCAATGCCATGTCGATGTTTGGCGGCATCCGTGCCATCCGCGTGAAGACCGGCAGCAAGAGCATTGTTGCCGGACTGGAGCCATTGCTCTCCTCACCACCCGTCGATGCGCGCATCATCGTCGAGGCGGGTGAACTCAAGCCCAACCACGCCTTGCGGGTGCTCCTGGAAAAGGGAAAGGGCGCGGCCGCGCTCGCCTGCTACGGCGAGGATGCGCGCGACATTGGACGCCTGCTGGACGGCATGCTGACAGAGGCGGGCCAGTCGATCACGCCAGATGCCCGCCAAGCACTCACCGGGTTGCTGGGCCAGGACCACAAGCTTTCACGCATGGAAATTAAGAAATTAATCCTATATTCTCAAGGGTCCCGGCAGATCACCCGCGATGATATCGATGCCATCATCACCGATGCCGCAGCCTTCTCCGCCGACAGCGTGATCGATGCGGCCTTTCTGGGCAAGCTCGACGGCATCGAGACCGAAGCACGGCGTGTGCTGGCTGACGGATTGGAAGCGGGCGTTCTGCTGGGCTTCGCCCTGCGGCACGTCTTTCTTCTGCAAGCCATGAAGCGTGGCGTTTATGGCAACAAGACCGTACCCGAAACGATCAAATCAGCCCGCATCTCCTGGAAACGCGAGAAGGCCGTTGCCGAGCAACTCGACCGCTGGACAGATGCCCGCCTCGACAGGGCGGTGCAAATTCTGGGCGACGCCGTCCTCGCGATACGCCGCAATGCCGCATTGGCAGAAGCTCTGGCCATCCGTGCCTTGTGGAGCCTGGCGCTATCAGTCCAGCGCCGATAAGGCTATTGCCGCAACCGTCGGCACAATGCGTCCAACTGCTCTAGCGTCCTGTAGCGGATACTCATCACGCCGCCACCGGCCTTGTGATCAATTGACACAGACAATCCCGTGACATCGGTCAGCGCCTTTTCAAGTGCGCGCGTATCCGCGTCCTTTTCCGCCCGCTGGGTCACGGCGCGTGTGCTCAGACCCGCCCCCTCCGCCTCACTCTGCACGATTCGCTCGACATCACGGACCGTCAGCCCTTGGGCCACGACCTTGCGGGCGACGGCCTCGGGATCCTTCACCGACAGCAAGGCACGGGCATGGCCGGCGCTCAGATCACCGGCGCTGACCATCGCCTTGACGCCATCAGGCAGTTTCGAGAGGCGCATCGTGTTGGCGACATGGCTGCGGCTCTTGCCAACAACCTTGGCGAGATCGACCTGGACATAGCCGAACTGCTCGAGCAATTGCTCGTATCCCGCCGCCTCTTCCAGGGGATTGAGGTCTGTGCGCTGCACATTCTCGATGATCGCAAGCTCCAGCGCCTCCTGGTCACCCGCTTCGATGACGACAACAGGAACCTCGTGCAATCCGGCCCGTTGTGCCGCACGCCAGCGACGCTCTCCCGCAATAATCTCGAACACATCCGGCATATCGCGCTTGGGACGCACCACGATGGGCTGGATGATCCCTTTGGCGCGGATCGATTCGGTGAGCTCCACCAGGTCATCCTCGCCAAAGGACTTGCGCGGATTGAGCGGATTGGCCCGCACGAACTCGATCGGCACGCTGCGCTGCCCCCGCGCCTTGATCATCAGCGAGGCTTCATCCGTCGTGTCGCCAATCAGCGCGGCAAGGCCACGGCCAAGGCGGGAAGGGCGGGTTTGTGGGGTTTCGTCGGCCATGACTCGAATCCTTGCTGCTTGTTCAGGCCGCAGCCTGCAACTGCCGCTCGCGTTGAATGACTTCCGAGGCCAGCTTGAGATAGGCCTGCGATCCCGCGCATTTCAGGTCATACAGCAGCACCGGCTTGCCATGCGACGGGGCCTCGGAGACCCGGACATTGCGGGGAATGACGGTGTCATAGACCTTCGCGCCGAGAAACTGCCGCACATCGGCAATCACCTGGGCCGCGAGATTGTTGCGCGGATCGAACATGGTCAGGACCACGCCATGGATCGAAAGACGTGGATTGAGGCTGTTGCGCACCTGCTCGACCGTGCGCAGCAACTGGCTCAGGCCCTCGAGCGCGAAGAACTCGCATTGCAGCGGAACCAGCACGGCATCGGCAGCGGCCATGGCATTCACCGTCAGCAGGTTGAGCGAAGGTGGGCAATCGATCAGCACATAGTCGAAATGGGTTGCGCCCGCTTCATCCGCTTCAAGCGCATGCAGCGCATCCCTGAGGCGGAAGCTGCGGTCCTTCTGGGTGGCCAGTTCCAGTTCCGCCCCCAGCAGATCCATGCTGGATGGCGCAAGATACAGGCGCGGCACGGAGGTTGGAACGACAGCCTGACGCAGGACAGCATCGCCCAGAAGCACGTCATAGGTCGAGCAGGTCCGATCCTTGGCGGCCAAACCCAATCCGGTCGACGCATTGCCCTGCGGATCGAGATCCAGCACCAGGACATTCTCGCCGATGGCGGCCAGCGCTGTCCCGAGGTTGATCGCCGTGGTCGTCTTGCCCACGCCGCCCTTCTGGTTGGCTACGACAAGCACGCGGGTCTTTCCGGCACCAAAGGATGACATCATTGAAGCTCCTGCAAGATCGCTGCTCTCCTAAACTGGAGACCGTTTTCGCGAGGCTGACGTCACGACAACAATCGCAGCACCTGCTTCCGTCTGACTATGAATCAGATCGGCGCTCAAATTCCAAGATTTAGTTGCGACCAGCAGCTCGTCATCAACATCTTGCCCCTTCGGGAAGAGACCCCGCGCACCCGCTGTCAGCAGTGGCTCTGACAAACCCAGCAGCGCATCCAGTGAAGCCAGGGCCCGCGCGGAAACGATGTCGAATTGTCCCGGAAGTCCAGCAACCACGCTCTCGATCCGCCCCTGCACGACATCCACTGGCAAGCCAGCAATCCGGGCTGTTTCACGCAGAAACGCGCATTTCTTGCCCACGCTCTCGACAAGAACCATGCGGAACCCTGGACGATCTGCCAGCACCGCCGCCACCACCAGTCCCGGAAACCCGCCACCAGACCCCAAATCAATCCAGCGCTGCACATCACCTGCGAGTGGAACGAGTTGCAGCGAATCCGCGATATGGCGCTGCCAGACTTCAGGCAGCGTGCTGGGAGCCACCAGATTGATGCGCGGTTGCCACTTCAGCAATTGCTGCACAATGATGTCGAGTCGCTGGAATGTTTCACGTGAAACAGCGCTCTGCACCTCCGCTCTGGCAGTGTTCGCGCTCATGCCGATGCGATAGGTGATGCACGGCGGCGTCTCGCATGCGCTGCCACAAGGCCGAGAGCAGCAGGCGTCATGCCTTCAATCTGGCGCGCCTGCGCAATGGAACGGGGGCGAATCACATTCAGCTTGGTGCTGATTTCATTCGAAAGGCCGGGAATTCCGGTAAAGCCGTCACTGTCAAAAACAGACAGATCGAGCCCCTCATCACGCCGGATACGCTCCACATCGCCCTGTTGTCGGGCGAGATAAACCGCATAGCGTGCGTCAATCGAAATTTGTTCCGCTATCGAATCGGATGCGGCCATCAAGTCCGGCCAGACCCTGCAAAGATCGCTCCATCCCAGATGCGGGTAGGAGAGAAGCTCGTAGGCGGAGCGACGACACCCATCCTGGTTGAGAACAATCCCTGAATGCTGAGCTTCGGTGGGTAAAACACTCAGGGCTTTCAGACGCTTGGTCCAACTGTCCAAGGCCTCGGATTTCTCCCGGAAAGCCACTGTCCTCGCAGGACCGACAAGCCCCAATTCCATTCCGAGGTCCGTCAGGCGCATGTCTGCGTTGTCGGCTCTCAGGGCCAAGCGGTACTCGGATCGCGACGTGAACATGCGATAGGGTTCCGTCACACCCCGCGTCACCAGATCATCGAGCAGCACGCCCATGTAGGAGTCGAGCCGAGAGAACTGCACCGGCTCGGCAGCACCGGCGCGACGAGCCGCATTCAGTCCCGCCACCAATCCCTGCGCTGCGGCTTCCTCATATCCGGTAGTACCGTTGATTTGACCGGCGAAGAACAGGCGCTTCAACCGCTTGGTTTCCAGCGTCGGAAACAACTCGCGGGGATCAACGAAATCATATTCGATGGCATAGCCGTATTGCTCCACGCGAACATTGGCCAAGCCCGGGATTGTGCGCAAAAACGCGTCCTGCACATCCACGGGAAGCGAAGTCGAAATACCATTGGGATAGATTGTATCGGTCGTCAGTCCCTCCGGCTCGAGAAAGATCTGATGTCCTTCGCGGTCACCAAAGCGCACCACCTTGTCCTCGATGGATGGACAATAGCGTGGTCCACGACCATCGATCTGCCCGGAATACACGGGTGCACGATCCAGATTCTGCCGAATCACCGCATGCGTAGCCGCCGTGGTGCGCGTGACATGGCATGGCACCTGCGGCACTTCGATCCGCGACGTCATCATCGAGAATGGCTCTGGTGGATCATCTCCGGGCTGAACGTCGAGGCCATCCCACTGGATCGATTGTCCATCGAGCCTCGCTGGCGTTCCGGTCTTGAGGCGTCCCAGGGCAAATCCGGCAGCGTGAAGCCTTTGTGCCAGCCGCACGGCTGGCGCTTCGCCCACACGCCCCGCAGCATGCCGGTCAGGTCCGAGATGGATCATACCCCTTAAAAACGTACCGGTGGTGATCACGACTGCCCCGGCATGGAAAGACCTGCCATCCGCCGTCACGATGCCCGTGACGCCTCCTGGATCTTCGAGCAGATCAGCAACCTCCCCTTCGATCACAGTCAGACCAGGCGTGTGCTCCAGCAGCTCTGCAGACATGGCAGCGCGGTAAAGCGCCCTGTCAATCTGCGCTCTTGGGCCACGCACGGCCGGACCCTTCCGCCGGTTGAGGACACGGAACTGGATGCCAGCGGCGTCAGCGAGACGACCCATGATGCCATCCAGCGCATCGATCTCACGCACGAGGTGCCCCTTGCCAAGGCCGCCGATGGCAGGATTGCAGGACATGACGCCGAGGTTGTCCTGTCGCAGCGTCACCAA
This sequence comes from Hyphomicrobiales bacterium, assembly GCA_031380285.1. Taxonomy (GTDB): domain Bacteria; phylum Pseudomonadota; class Alphaproteobacteria; order Rhizobiales; family Beijerinckiaceae; genus JADCCX01. Next base: position 5,855 of record JANNFV010000314.1, read on the forward strand.
CGCCGTACGCGCGCCAGAGCGGGTAGCGGCAGCGGCAGCTTCACAGCCCGCATGCCCCCCGCCCACGACGATCACGTCAAACTGATCACGCTGCTTCATCACTCCCAATTCCATCGCAGTATTCTGTTCCAGCAAAAATCAGGCATATTCACTGATCGTTTTCAGGCGCATCGTCAAAGACAATTGTCTGCTGCGCATCCCCTCCCCAATGTTTCACGTGAAACATTGGGGAGGGGATACGTCCTACTTCCCGACACAGAATTTGCTGAAGATGGCACCCAAAACCTCTTCGACGCCGATCAGCCCCAACACAGAAGACAGCGCCTCGTCTACGCGCCGAAGCTCCTCATCAAGAAAATCGATCCCCGTCACCCTTGCCCGACGTGCATCCCGGCAGGCCTCCAGTGCCGCAAGAACCGTCGACTTCTGCCGCTCACGGGTAATCAGTGGCAGGTCGCCAACCGTCCGATGTTCGAGATGTGCCAGGATTCGTTTCTGAAGCGAATCCAATCCATGCCGCGTCTCTGCGGACACCGCGATATCATAGCCTGCTTGAGGTTCGTCGGGACCAACGGCGAGGTCTGATTTGCTCCGGACCCGAATCGATGGGACGCCTCCAAACTCGGTGCCATCCGGAAAGCCGTTGTCTCCGTCGTCAAGCAACAGCAGCAGGTCAGCCACGCGGCCTGCCTCCCTGGCACGGTCAATGCCAATACGCTCAACCGGGTCCACCGCCTCGCGCAAACCAGCCGTATCCTGCAACACCACGGCATAGCCCGCGAGATCGAGCCGCACCTCGACGATGTCGCGCGTTGTACCGGCATGCTCCGTGACGATCGCAACATCGCTCCCGGCAAAGGCATTCAGCAAGGTCGATTTGCCGACATTGGGAGCACCAAGAATCGCCACGCGCAGGCCATCTGCAACAATCCTGCCGGAATCGGCCCGCGTCAGGGCGTCTGTGAAACTCCGTTCCAGTCGTTCCAGCACCGAATCGATTTCAGAGGAAGCGTCCTCGCCCACATCCCCCTCGTCGCTGAAATCGATCTCGGCTGCGACCAGGGCCCGCGCTTCCAGCAGCCATGCGCGCCACTCGCGCACGGTATGGCCAAAATGGCCTTCGAAGCCATGCAGCGCCAAGCGCCTCTGCTCGTCCGTATCGGCAGCGATCAGATCCCCAAGCGCTTCAACCTGCGTCAGATCAATCCTGCCATTTTCAAGCGCCCGCCGCGTGAACTCGCCAGCTTCGGCCAACCGAAGTCCCTCCAGAGACGACAAGGCCCGGAGCACCGCCTTCACGACCGCCAATCCGCCATGGACCTGCAGCTCGACGGAAGCCTCCCCTGTGAAACTCGCGCCCGCGGCAAAGCGAAGCGCCAGACAGCGATCAAGCACTACGGTGCCTCCTGGAACACGCAGGGTCACCAGCCGTGCTTCACGATGCGGCGTGAGCTTGCCGCACAGCGCCATGAGGGCCGCATCAGCCGCCGGGCCACTGATGCGAATGACGGCCACACCGGCACGCCCCTGACCCGAGGACAGGGAATAGATGGTCTGCGCCTGCGCCAGAGACTTCACCGACCTGGTGGCCACGGGATCTTGAGACGTCAGCACCTTGATTTGCGCCATTTTCCGATCCCGATCCTGTCGCGCTGCGGGTCAGCTCCGCATCACGCCCTAGACAATTTGCCGCAACGATGCAAAAGAACCCGCCAAATCGGGGGTGGCGACGCCGAGTCGCATTGCCTTTGTGTGAGACTTCGCTTCAAGAGCGAGAGACAGGACGCCGGGGCTAACCACATCGGGTGCTTCCGACACGTCCGAACCAGCAAGAAGGGGCGGCCCCGACGGGCCGCTGGATAACGATGGCTTCGATGACTGCCGAAGGGAACCGCCGCGATTTCCTCTATCTCGCCACGGGTGTCGTGGGTGCCGTTGGTGGCGTCTCGGCGATCTGGCCATTCGTGGCCCAGCTCGGCCCGGATGCGGGCACCCGCGCTGCAGGCGCACCGATCGAGGTCGATCTGTCGCAAATTCCTGAAGGCCAGTCCGTGACGTTGAAATGGCGCGGCCTGCCGATCTTCGTGCGCCACCGCACACCCAAGGAGATCGAGGAAGCCAGGGCGGACGATGCCAAGAGCATGCCGGACCCCAAGCCCGATGCCGAGCGGACCGAGAAGTTCAACAACGCCAATCAGTCCAAGTGGATCATCGTGCAGGGTTCATGCACGCATCTGGGCTGCGTGCCCGTCAAGAACGCGGGCGACTACAACGGCTGGTACTGCCCGTGCCATGGTTCGCATTATGACACGGCAGGG
>JANNFV010000325.1:0-2370 GCA_031380285.1 Hyphomicrobiales bacterium
ATGGCCTGCACCGCGCCGTTCCAGGCCGATGACCTCTATGCAGAGATTACGTCCGCCGCGCCCTATGCCGATACCGACCGGGCCACCTTTGACGCCGTGCTGGGTTTTGTCGCCACGGGTGGATACGCGCTCAAGAACTACGAGCGCTTCGCCAAGATCCGACGGGATGCACAGGGCTTCTGGCGAGCCGCCAATCCGCGCATCATCCAGCAGTACCGCATGAATGTCGGCACCATCGTTGAAGCCACGATGCTGAAGGTGCGGTTCGGGCGCAAGGGTCGCGGCCCGATGATGGGCGGACGGGTGATCGGCGAGGTCGAGGAGTATTTCGCCGAAACCATGGTGCATGGTGATACGTTCGTGTTTGGCGGCGAGGTGCTGAAATTCGAAGGCATTTTGGAGGACAGCGTGCTGGTGTCCCGGGCCGCGCCGAAGACCGATCCCAAGGTGCCAAGCTACGCGGGCGGCAAGTTTCCGCTCTCGACGCATCTGGCCGTGCGGGTCCGCGGCATCCTGGCTGATCCGTCGCGTTGGGCTGTTCTGCCGGATCAGGTCGCGGATTGGCTGCGGCTGCAACGCGACAAGAGCCTGCTGCCGGGAGCCGGTGATTTGCTGGTCGAGACCTTTCCGCGGGCCGGGCGTTTCCATCTCGTGGCCTATCCGTTCGAGGGTCGGCTGGCGCACCAGACGCTCGGCATGCTGCTGACGCGGCGGCTGGAGCGGGCGCGGATGAAGCCGCAGGGCTTCGTCTGCAACGATTATGCGCTGTCGGTCTGGGGCCTGGGCGATCTTTCGGCACGGGCGGCGCAGGAGCCGGGCTTCATCGATCAGCTCTTCGATCAGGACATGCTGGGGGATGACCTGGAGGAATGGCTGGCGGAAAGCGGCCTGATGAAGCGCACCTTCCGCTATTGTGCGGTGATAGCCGGTTTGATCGAGCGCAAGTTCCCCGGGCAGGAGAAGCGCAGCCGCCAGGTCACCATGTCGACCGATCTGGTCTATGACGTGCTGCGGGCGCATGAACCGGGGCATATCCTGCTGCAGGCTGCGCGGGCCGATGCGGCAACGGGACTGCTCGATATCGGGCGTCTCGGCATTATGCTCTCGCGCATCCAGGGCCGAATCGTTCACAAGGCTCTGGAGCGGGTGTCGCCGCTGGCGGTTCCCGTGCTGCTCGAGATTGGTCGCGAGGCCGTGCATGGCGAAGCGGCTGACGCGCTTCTGGAAGAGGCCGCGAGCGCGATGATGGCAGATGCGATGGGGACGACAGGCAAGTGATGACAGCATTGCGCTCCGCCCTGCGACTAGACAATGAACTGGACCCTTCTGCAATGACCTCCGTCAGTGTGAACGCGGCAAGCCTTCAGCTCGACCACCACGGCGCGGTCTGGTGGGAGGCGGAGCGCACGCTTGTCGTGGCCGATATGCATCTCGAAAAGGGCTCGGCTTTCGCGGCCCGTGGGCAACTGCTGCCGCCCTATGACAGTGCTGTAACCCTGGCGAAACTGACCCGCGTGATCGCCCGTCACCGGCCGCAACGCCTGATCGCGCTGGGTGACAGCTTCCACGATGTCGGTGCGGGAGGCCGCATGGACGCTGCCGCCTTCGCTGCGCTCACTGCCCTTTCCGCCGGTCTGGACATGGTCTGGATCACCGGCAATCACGATCCGGAGATTCCCGACGGCCTGCCCGGCAAGCGGCTGGCGGAATTGGTGCTGGGTCCGCTGACGTTCCGGCACGAGCCGAGGTCCGGGCAGCAACCCGGTGAGATCGCGGGCCATCTGCATCCCGCTGCCCGTGTCGTGAGCGAGCGGGGCAGGGTGCGGCGCATGGCCTTCGTCAGCGATGGCAGCCGGATGATCCTGCCAGCCTTCGGGGCTTATGCCGGTGGGCTGAATTGTCTGGAGCCCGTAATCGCAGGGCTGTTCAGCCCAGGGCGTCTGATCGCGCATGTCTGCGGCAGCACGCGGGTCTATCCGGTGCCGGAAGCGCGGCTTTCGGGAGCGTGACGTCTACTGCACCGCGCCCGCCGCAGCAGCCAAGCAGCTCAGCACCGCTCCCGCCGTCAGCAGGCGGCGCAGGCTGCGATACCATACCGGCACGCCGACCCTGGGCAGTTGCTCATCGGCCAGGCCCAGCAGCAGAATCATCACGGGCAGCACGGCCATGCCCATCAGCACCGGCCCCAGCAGCAGGAACCACGCCGCAATGGCAGGCGCGACCGCCAGCATGAAGGCGCTTGCCTGAAGCCCGCCATCGGTCATGCGCAGGGCGAAACCCCAGCGCACGCCACCCAGGAAGGACAGGATCAGGGCACCGTAAGCCAGCAAGGCGCGGGCCGGATCATCGATGAGCGGCACGGCAACGCCG
>JANNFV010000343.1:0-4479 GCA_031380285.1 Hyphomicrobiales bacterium
CGTTCGACCAGAGTTCGAGGCGCGGAACGGCCAGCGAGCCATGGGTGCCGCCAAGGATCAGGCAGGTCTGGTCGGTATGCGGATAGGCCGGATTTTCGCCCGTCGTCTGCTCCCAGTTCCAGGGGGCAACAATCGTGTCGCTGATGTTCATGGTGCCCAATGCGCCACTGGCGAAGCGCAGGATCACGACCGTTGTCTCGTCAACCGCATGCTGACGCACCGCATTGGACTGGAAAGCCTGAACTTCAACAATCTCGCCGCAGAAATGCCGGAGCAAGTCGACGTCGTGGATCAGGTTCATCATCACCGGCCCGGCACCGAGTTCACGGCGCCACGGAATATCGAAATAATCATCCGGCTTCATCAGCCAGAAAAAACCGTGGACCGAGACGATCCTGCCGAGCTTGCCTGAGGCGATGATCTCCTTGGCGCGCTGTACCATGGGGTTGTGCCGCCGATGATGGCCGGTCAGCAGCGGGACGCCCGCCTTGCGGGCCGCCGCCACCAGTGCCTCGCCGCCAGCAGCCAGGTCAGCCAGCGGCTTCTCGACCAACGCCGGAATACCCGCCGCGATGGCCGCCAGCCCATGCGGCACATGCAGCGGGTTGGGTGTGGCGATGATGATGCCATCGGGCCTGCCCGCTGCCAGCATGGCCGGAAAATCCGGGAACCACGGCGCCCCCACAGCAGCCGCTACAGCACGTCCGGCTTCGGTGGGATCGATGACCGCATGCACCTGTGCGGTTGGCTCCGCCACGATATGGTCAAGATGACGGCGGCCGATCAGCCCCGCACCCATCACCGCGATCGAGGCAACGCCGCCCATGGGCGCTCGCTCAGGCTTTCGGCGCGAGCAGGCGCGCCATCCTCAGCAGCGCCAGGCTGTAGCCCTGGGTGCCGAAGCCTGCCATCACGGCGTCGGCCCGGTGCGACACGTAGGAATGGTGGCGAAAAGCTTCGCGCTTGTGGACCTGCGAGATATGCACCTCGATCACGGGGGGGTCGAAGGTGTTGAGCGCGTCGAGGATCGCCACGGAGGTATGCGTGAAGGCACCGGGATTGATCACGATGCCCTGCGCCACATCGCGGGCTTCATGCACCCAATCGATGATCTCGTATTCGCGGTTCGATTGCAGGAAGCGAATGTCGAGGCCGTGGGCGTTCGCCACCGCGCGGCACTCCCGCTCGACATCGGCAAGCGTCTCCCGCCCGTAGATTTCAGGCTGGCGCTTGCCCAGAAGGTTGAGGTTGGGGCCGTTGAGAACAAAGATCAGGGGAGTGGTCATGGGGGGCACCATCAACCCTGGTAGCCGAACTGCTTCGGCAGCCAGAGCACGATTTCGGGGAAGAAGATCATCAAGAGCAGCGACGCAACCAGCGTCCACACCCAGGGCCAGATATTCTGGATGATGACGCGCAGCGGCACACCGGTGACAGCATTGAGCACGAACAGCAAGACGCCGTAAGGCGGCGTGATCAACCCGATCATGCAGTTGACCACGGCGACGACGCCGAAATGCACCAGATCAATGCCCAGCGCTTTCACGGTCGGGATGAAGATCGGAATGATGACGAGGATGATCGTCGAGGCATCCAGGAGGCAACCCAGAATCAGGAACAGGAAGTTCAGCAGCAGCAGGAACACGATGGGCGCGATATCGACACCCTTCATGGAGTTCGCGACCTGCGCCGGGATGTTCTCGCTGGCCACGATGTAGTTGAAGATCAGCGCCGAGCCGATGATCAGGCCCACCGATGCCGATGACCGCGCACTCTCGTGCATCACCCGGCGGATCGTTTCAAAACTCAGGGCACGATAGAAAATGGCCGCGACGAAGAAGGCATATGCCGCCGCAATGGCCGCAGCTTCGGTCGGCGTTGTTGCCCCGCCATAGATGCCGGTGAGCAGGATAACCGGCATCAGCAGCGCCGGAAGCGCCCGGAAAGTGACGGCTGGGATTTCCCTGAGCGGAACCGGCTCTTCCAGCGGCACATTCATCTTGTGTGCCATGTAGGAATTCAATGCCATCATTGCTGCGGTCATCAGCAGTCCGGGCATCACGCCACCCAGAAAGAGATAGCCGATGGAGGCATCGGAAACGATGGCATAGAGCACCATCGGGATCGACGGCGGGATGATCGGCCCGATCACAGCCGTCGCCGCCGTGATCGCGGCCGCATAGCCCAGGGGATAGCGGTTGTCCTTGATCATCATGTCGATGGACATCTTGCCCATGCCCACGACGTCGGCGACGGCAGAACCGGACATGCCGGCAAAGATCAGGCTGGTCACGACATTGACATGCCCCATGCCGCCGCGCAGGCGCCCGACAATGGCCAGGCAGAAATGCGTGAGCCGGTCGGAGATCGTGCCCGCGTTCATGAAATTGGCGGCGACAATGAACAGCGGGATCGCCAGGATAACGAAGCTGTCATAGAGGCCCTGGATGATCTGTTCGGCGGCAAGGCCCAGATCCTGCCCTTTGACGGCCAGATAGACCACGGCAGAGACGATCATCGACAACGCGATGGGCGAGCCGATGGTCGCCAGCGCAATCAGCGTCATCAGGCAGGAAACGAGCGCAATACTCATTGGATGGCTCTCCCGTCCTGGGCTTCTCGTGCATCAAGCACCTGCGGGTCAGCACCCCGGGCGATCAGGGCGGCCCGCCAGAAATAGCGGACAATGAGGGCAACCGCGAAGATCGCGTAGACGCTGAAGACGATGTCGAGCCGGATGCCGATCACCGAACTGCGCTTGATCTGGTAGAAGGAGATATAGCTCCAGGTCGCGGGCAGCGCGGCCAGAAAGCCGCCACCCAACGCCACCGCACTGACAAAGGCGAAGGCGCGTCGGGTGCGCAACCCGACGACCTCGTACAGCACGTCGAACCGGACGTGATCTTTCTCCCGCAGGATGAATGCACCACCCCAGAAGACCACCCACAGCCACAGCGTGAGGCAGGCTTCCAGTGTCCACAGCAGGGGAGCGTTGAACAGGTAACGGGCGGCGATCTGCATCAGGAAGACGATGAACAATGCCCCGAGCATGATCGCGGCAATATCCAGCGCCACAGTTTCAAATCGTGCCCGGAACCTGTCCATCGTCCTGTCCTCCGTGAGCAGCTCTCAGTCGTGCTTGATCAGCGAACCGCGTTGATCTTCTCGATCATGCCCGGCTGCCAGTCCTTGGCGAATTTCGAGGCCAGATACTCACCCTGCACCTTCTTGCGGAAGGCATCGAGGTCCGGCGTGTAGACCTTCAGGCCCTTCTCTTTGAGGAAGGCTTCAAGCTCGATCTCAAGCGCGAGCTGCCGCTTGCGCCCCTGCTCCGCCGCATCGTCGGACGCCTTCTGGATCACGGCCTGCTGGGCTGGCGTGAAGCGATCCCAGACCTTCTTCGAGAGCGCGATGTAGTTCTGATCGACGAGATGGCTGGTCAGGACGACCTGCTTGGTCACCTCGTAGAAGCGCGAATCGCGCACCGTTGGCAGCGGGTTGTCCTGGCCATCGACAGCACCCGCCTGGAGCGCCGTGTAGATCTCGGTAAAGGCAAGCGGCACCGGGCTGGCACCCAGAGCCGTGCCAAGAAACAGCCACGCCTCGGTGTTGGGCATGCGCAGCTTGATTCCGGCGAGATCGGCAGGAGTCTTCACCTCCTTCTCGGTGCGCAGGTTCACCTGGCGGCGCCCAAGATACATCACGGACAACAGCTTGATGCCCAGCTTGTCTTCCGTCTCCTTCTTGAGGCTGTCCATCAGGGAATTGGCGAAAACCTTCGTCTGGTGTTCGGCATCGCGCAGCAGATAGCCCGCCGTGAAGATCGACCACGCCGGGATCAGTGTCGCCAGTTCCTGCGGCGAAGCGATCGACATCTCGAGATTGCCACGTGCGATGGCCTCAAGCTCCGTACCCTGCTTGAACAGCGTCGCGTTGAAATGCGGCTGGAACGTCGCGAAATCCTTGATAGCCGGACCAAACACCTCGGTCATCGCCAGCGAACGCTGATCGGTGGGCGAAGCGGGTGTCGACAGACGCAGCGTCACGCCCTGGGCAACAGCCGGAGAGAGGCTAGCCGCGAGTATCGCACCGGCAGCGGTTGCGCCCTGAAGCAGAGCGCGGCGGTTCATTGTCATGCTCATGAATGTTCCTTCCCATGTTGTCTCGCGGATTTTTCCGCGACTTGGCCCTTGTGAAGCGCTGCCTTTGCGGGGCTGCATCTTCTTTGGTATGGACAAATTGGACCGACTGGTTACTTTTGTCAAATGCCTGCCACCAAACCACGTGACAACCCAATATCCAAACGGCTTGGCTCCAGACAGGAGCAGACGCAGCCCGCGGTCTCCCCCCGCAAACCGCGGACCGGAGCCGGTGCATGGACCCAGAACCCTGAAGGGGTTCGCCGCAACATCCTTGATGTCGCTAAGGCGGAATTCGTGGAGAATGGCCTGAGCGGCGCACGCATCAACGAGATCGCCG
>JANNFV010000366.1:0-8211 GCA_031380285.1 Hyphomicrobiales bacterium
ACACCAGCATCGAGAATCCGATGCACACCACCAGATAAAGTGGTTCCTTCACCCAGAACACCGGTGTCTGCCCCAGCACCAGATCCCGCACGGTGCCGCCGCCTATGCCGGTAACGGTGCCCAGAAAAGCGAAGCCCACGATATCCATCTGCTTGCGCGAGGCGACCAGTGCACCCGTGATGGCGAAAACGGCGATGCCGATCCAGTCGAGCGCTGCGATCAACAGCGAGAAAAGCGCGTTGGTCACCCGAACCTCGGGCCAGCCCGTGCCGCCGCAAGCGCCTGCTTCAAAGCGGCGGCAAAATCCGCCTTTTCCTCCGCACCCAGGAACGCCCCCATTTCCACCTGACGCCGCCCCTCCACCAGTGCAATGCGCTGCGTGCCGAACTCCGCGTGTTCCTCGCTGGCAAGCTTCACCCATAGTGGATTGAACGACCATTGCGAACGCCTGCCCCGCCACGTCACCCGGTTGAACAGGAGTTCGATATGCGTCAGCACCAGTTCCTCATAGGCCCGGGAGCGTTGGTTGGAGACGCGAAACGCGATCCACAGCAGCACCACATCGAGGCCGAAGAACCCGACCACTGGCAAAGCACCCAGCAGATAGAACGGGATCGAGATCAGCACGCTCACGCCGATGATGCACGAAAACAGGATGATGTGCCCCTGCCGCCCCAGCGAGCGGTGCGGTGTCAGCCTGGCGCGAAACACCACTGCGTCCGCGCCCACAGGCGGAACATCGGTTGAAATCGCAAGTTTCGGGCTGTCACCGGTCATTGTCTCAACTATACCGCAGGGATGAGCGCAGGAAAGACAGCAAAACCCGTTATCGCGGCGCGACGCCAGAGGCCAAAGGACGCAGCGGCGGACCCGACAGCTGCCAGCATCACGCCCTCCGCCAAGGATTTTCGCGGCGCGGCGGAAATCGCCATGGCTGCGGGCAAGAAAGCCAAGGCCCCTGCCCTGCTCTCCGATTCGGACCTCGCCGAATTCTTCCGCCGCCTGCATGCGATAGAGCCGGACCCCAAGGGCGAACTGGAGCATGTGAACGCCTACACGCTGCTGGTCGCCGTGGTGCTGTCGGCGCAGGCGACAGATGCGGGCGTCAACAAGGCCACGCGCGCCTTGTTCAAGGCAGCCGACACACCCGCGAAAATGCTGGCGCTCGGTGAGGACGCCGTGCGCGACCACGTCAAGACCATCGGCCTCTACAAGGGCAAGGCGAAGAACGTCATCGCGCTGTCACAGCGCCTGCTGGATGAGCAGAACGGCGTGGTGCCCGCCGACCGCGATTATCTCGTCACCCTGCCGGGCGTGGGCCGCAAGACAGCCAATGTCGTGCTCAACATGGCCTTCGGCATCCCCACCATGGCGGTGGACACGCACGTCTTTCGCGTAGCGAATCGTTTGCCCCTGGTGATCGGGCGCACGCCAGAAGAGGTGGAGGAGCGGCTGCTCAAGCGGATACCGGCGGAATACGCTCTGCATGCGCATCACTGGCTCATTTTGCACGGGCGCTACACGTGCAAGGCACGTGCGCCGGAGTGTCAGCGGTGTGCAGCAAGGGATTTGTGCCGGAGCCCGGAGAAAAGGGGGTAACTACCGCTTCCTATCCAACAGCCGATACACCTCATCATCATTCCGCTTGCCCACGATGATGATCCGCACGGCATCCTCCGTCACATCATAGACAATCCGGTACTCGCCTGAATCCACCCGCCGCAATCCCAAATGCCCCTGCAACTGCTTGCTGTCGGCGGGCAGCGGATCGCCCGTGAGCGCCAGAACGCGGCTGACCACCTGCTTGAAATGCTTGGGTGGCAGCTCAGCCAGTTCTTTCAGAAAATCCTTGGTGTAATCAAGCTTCAGGCGGCTCATGCAGACTTCTGCACCAACAAGTCCTGCAACAGCGCTTCCGCCTTGTCTGCGCCCACGAAACCGCTTTTCATGGCTTCCGCGGCCCGCGCGGCCCAGAGCGCATCTTCCATCGCCTCGAAGCGGCGGAACTGCTCTTCGCTCATCAGCACAAAGGCTTGCTTGCCGCGCTTGGTGATCTGCACCGGCTCGCGTGCGGCAGACATGAACATGTCGCCAAGCCGCGTCTTGAGGTCCGAGGCAGCGAAGGTCTTCATCGAAAGGGCGGAGGATTTGGCTGTCATGCTTTGAGAATAGCGAAATCCTCCAATTCCGTAAATGGGGGATTTACCCCCACACCCACAACCCCGCCAATCCCAGGCACCCCACCACGATCCGCCACCAGGCAAACGGTGCGAAACCGTGTTTCGAGATGAACCCCAGGAAACCGCGCACCACGAGCAGGCCGGATACGAACGCCGCCGTGAAGCCGATGACGATCAGCAGCACATCGTTGGACGTCAGCAGCTTGTAGCTCTTGAGCAGATCATAGCCAAAGGCCGCCGCCATCGTCGGCATCGCCAGAAAGAACGAGAAATCCGCCGCCGCGCGCTTGCTCGCCCCCATCAGCATCGCGCCGACAATGGTCGCACCCGAGCGCGAGACGCCCGGCACCATGGCGAGGCACTGGAAGCAGCCAATCTTCAGCGCCATGGAGATGGAGAACTGCATCACGTCATCCTTCGCGCCCTGCAATTTGAGATCATCGATCACCAGCAGCACCAGCCCACCCGCGATCAGCGCGATGCAGACGATCTCCGGCTTGAAGAGCACGCCCTTGATGAAATCCCTGGCAAAGAAGCCGACGATCATCGCCGGAATGAAGGCGACGAGCACCGCGATGACGAAATTGCGGCGCACGGGATCGCTGAACATGCCCTTCGCAATATCGAAGAGCCGCCAGAAATAAACCAGCAGGATCGCCATGATCGCGCCGAATTGCACAAGGATTTCAAAGGTCTTGCCGTTCGACTCAAAGCCCAGGAAATGCCCGGCCAGCAACAGGTGACCCGTCGAGGACACCGGCAGGAATTCCGTAAAACCCTCGACAAAGCCGAGGATCAGCGCTTTGAGCATATCCATCGCAACACTTTCCCCGCGCGACAGCAGAATCACCGCGCTTCAATGACCAATGGAACATGGACGTTAAGCTTTGGCTAACCAGGGAGGCAACGGCACTCGGCTTTGATCTGTGCCGGGTGACGCCTGCTGCGGCCACTTTTGGCGAGGCGCTGGAGGGCTGGCTGGACGACGGCCATCACGGCTCCATGGATTGGATGGCGCTGCACCAGGACCGACGCGCTTCTCCCCAGGTGCTGTGGCCCGAGGCCCGCTCGGTGGTCATGCTGGGCCTCAACTACGGACCCGACACGGACCCGCTCATCACGCTTGGTCAGCCCGAGGTCGGCACGATTTCAGTCTATGCGCGACATCGTGATTATCACGATGTCATCAAGGGCAAGCTCAAGGAGTTGGCCCAGAAGCTGGCACGCAAGACAGGCGGGGACGTCAAGGTGTTTGTCGATACTGCACCCCTCATGGAAAAGCCGCTGGCGCAGGCGGCTGGGCTGGGATGGCAGGGCAAGCACAGCGTTCTCGTGTCGCGCGACCTGGGCAACTGGCTTTTTCTGGGCGCGATCCTCACCACGCTCGATTTGCCGCCGGACGAGGCCGAAAGCGACCATTGCGGCTCCTGCCGCCGCTGCCTCGATGTCTGCCCCACCGATGCCTTTCCCGCGCCCTATGTGCTGGATAGCCGCCGCTGCATCAGCTACCTCACGATCGAGCACAAGGGGCCGATTGCCCGCGATCTGCGTCCGCTCATGGGCAACCGAATCTATGGCTGCGACGATTGCCTCGCGGTCTGCCCCTGGAACAAATTTGCGGAAACGGCACGGGAGGCGAAGCTGCAGGCCCGGGAGGATCTGAAAGCGCCCCCGCTGGCGGATTTGCTCAGCCTCGATGACGCGGCCTTCCGCAAGAAATTCACGGGATCACCCATCAAGCGCACGGGGCGCGACAGGTTTATCCGCAATGTGGTCATCGCAGCAGGAAATGCGGCCCCCTCCGTTGCCTTTGGCGACACCTCCCGCGCAAGCGGGGGCGGATCAGGCGCGAGTGATCCCTCCCCGCTTGCGGGGAGGGTGGCCGGCGAAGCCGGACGGGTGGGGCTGATCACCGCCACCCTCCCCCACCTCGTCGACCCCAGCCCTGTCGTGCGCGGTGCCGCAATCTGGGCCATCTCGCGGCTTGACCCCGAACGCGCAAGCGCCTTGAAGCACGATCACCTTTCGGCTGAACGGGATGCCTCGGTCCGCGAGGAATGGAACCACATCGCATGAACCTGTTCTGCTTCGGCCTTGGCTACAGCGCGGAAACGCTCATCCGCCTTCACAGGGATCGCTTCACATCCATCAGCGGCACCGTGCGCACCCTGGAAAAGGCGAACCGTCTGAGGACTGAAGGCATCAATGCCATCGTCTATTCCGGCGGGTCCGGCGGCCCGTTGGTGCGGGCGGCGCTCGAAAATGCGGATGCCCTGCTCGTCTCGGCCGCCCCCGACGAGGCTGGCGATCCGATGCTGCGCCAGCTTGGCCCTGAACTGATGGACGCGGAAAACCTGCGCACAACCGTGTATCTCTCCACGGTCGGGGTCTATGGTGACCACGGCGGGGCCTGGATCGACGAAACGGCCGCCCTGAAGCCCACGAGCGAACGTGCGCTGCGGCGGGTGAAAGCCGAGCAGGCCTGGACAGCTTTCGGTGAGAAACACGGCGTGACCATCCAGTTGCACAGGCTGGCAGGAATTTACGGCCCCGGCCGCAACCAGATCGAGGATCTGCGGGAGGGCACGGCGCGGCGCATCATCAAGCCGAGCCAGGTGTTCAACCGCATCCATGTCGAGGACATCGCGGGTGCGGCCATGGTGGGTTTTTTGAAACCGGACATCCCTGGCGCTTTCAACATCTGCGACAACGAACCCTGTCCCCCGCAAGACGTGGTGTCCTTCGGTGCCAATCTGCTGGGCGTGCCGCCACCGCCCGAGACTCCGTTTGAAACAGCCAACCTTTCCGAGATGGCCCGCAGCTTCTATTCCGAGAGCAAGTGCTGCTCCAACCAGCGCCTCCGCGACGTCCTGGGATATGCTCTGCGCTATCCAACCTATCGGGAAGGGCTGCGATCCCTGGCAGCCCTGGATTGACCAGCAATCCACACCGCACAATCGCGATGCTGCGGGCGTGATTCATGTGTCTTTCTGGGCACAGCAGGTGCGGCTTTCAGTCCGCACCGCAGCATTTTCAAAAATAGCGATCTATTTCAGTGGCTTGACTTTGTTTCTCCGCGCTTGACAGATCATGGGGGCGAAAATATGTATCGGCGCGATTGAGGGGCGGTTGTTCAACCGTTCGTTCCAGCTTTCAGCAACGGTTCGGCAACGGGTCGCTGGTGGTGCGGCGAGACAGCGGATGGTTCCGACATGAGCTCCAAAAGCTCTGGCCCCGACAATCAGGATGCGGAGCTCAAGGCCCGCCTCGACACTCTGTCGGGTGCGATCAAGGCGGAGATGGTCCATGTCCATGACGAGCGCAAGGCTGCTGCTTCAACGACACCTGCTGTCGGGCTTGGCAAGGCGATGGGAACCGGTTTCCGGGTCACATCTGAGCTGGTGGCGGGAGTGCTTGTTGGCGGATTTCTGGGCTGGTGGATCGACCGCTGGCTGGGTTCCAGTCCGTTCGGCCTGTTGATCATGCTGTTCATCGGCATGGTGGCCGGGTTCTGGAGTGTCTACAAGATCGCGATGAAACCGACCGGTGCTGGCGCTGACGGTTCATCGCAGGGTTGACGATATCAAGGGTTGAATCGGGTTGCCGGCATGTCGGTGGTCTGCACGAAACGAGGTAGGTTGTGGCAAGCGAAGCGGGCGTCATCGATCCGATCCATCAGTTCGAGATTTCGCGGATCGGGCCGTCGATCAATTTCTTCGGCAATGACATCTCGCTGACCAACTCGGCGCTGTTCATGATTGTCGCTGTCGGCATCATCTATGTCCTGATGATCTATGGCACCAAGGCGAAGTCGCTGGTGCCCGGTCGCCTGCAATCGGCGGCGGAAATGCTCTATGAGTTCATGGCCGACACCGTGCGTTCCACCACGGGCAAGGAAGGCATGAAATTCCTGCCGCTCGTGTTCTCGCTCTTCATCTTCGTGCTGATCTGCAATCTGGTCGGCTTGATTCCCGGTACTTTCACCGTCACCAGCCACATCGTCGTGACCTTCATGTTCGCGCTGCTCGTGATCAGCACCGTGATCATCTACGGCTTCGTCACGCACGGCACCCATTTCCTCGGCCTGTTCGTGCCATCGGGCGTGCCTGCGCCATTGCTGCCCTTCATTGTCCTCATCGAGGTCATCTCATTCATCTCCCGCCCGATCAGCCTGTCGATGCGCCTGTTTGCCAACATGCTGGCCGGGCACATCGCGCTCAAGGTCTTCGCGGGCTTTATCGTGCTGATGCTGGGTGCGGGTGGCGCGGTTGTCGCCCTGACACCGCTGCCGATGGCAATGATTGTCGCTCTTTACGCTTTGGAATTGCTGGTCGCGGCCCTTCAGGCTTTCGTCTTTTCAATTCTGACTTGCATCTATCTCAATGATGCGCTTCACCCCGGGCACTGATTTATCAACAACGTCCGATCTTTCCTCCCTACCCCCTCTAGAAGAATATCAGGAGTTTCACATGGAAGCAGATGCCGCCAAGCTCATCGGTGCTGGCCTTGCTGCAATCGGAATGGGCGCTGCCGCCATTGGCGTGGGCACCATCTTCGGCAACTTTCTCTCGGGCGCGCTGCGCAATCCGTCGGCTGCTGACGGCCAGTTCGGCCGTGCCTTCATCGGCGCAGCTCTCGCCGAAGGCCTGGGCATCTTCGCCTTCGTCGTGGCGCTGATCCTGCTCTTTGTCGCCTGATATTGGATTGGACTGCTCCCGCCGCGCATGCGGCGGGAGATAAATCTGAGGTGTGCCGATGATGTCTCTGTTCATCGGGACCGCCTTCGCAGCGGATGCCCCAAAGGCTGCCGGCGAAAGCTCGTTCCCGCCATTCGACGCTTCGACCTTCCCGGGCCAGATTTTCTGGCTCGTGATCACGTTTGGCGTGCTCTACTACCTGATGTCGAAGATCGCCCTGCCCCGCGTGGCCGAGATCCTCGAAACACGGGAAGGCAAGATCGACGGTGACCTCAAGGCCGCCGCCGCCATGCAGGACAAGGCCCGGTCAGCCGGGGAAGCCTATGAAAAGCTTCTGGCGGACGCCAAGTCCGGCGCCCAATCCACCGCCCAGAAGGCGAAGGATGAGGCATCGGCCTCCACTGAAGCCAAGCGCAAGGTGGTCGAAGCCGATACAGCCGCGAAGATCGCCACGTCGGAGGCCAGCATCAACACCGCTCGCGACAAGGCGATGGCGAATGTGGCGGGCATCGCTTCCGACACAGCCGCCGACATCGTCAAGCGGATCACGGGCGTTGCGCCCAAGGCCGATGAACTGAAGCGCGCTGTCGCTTCGGTCCAGTCCTGAGGAGCCAGCCGCATGGATACCTTTTTCGTCGCCGTCGGCTTCTTCATCTTCCTCGGCATCCTGGGCTATTTTGGTGTCCACAAGACGCTGATCGGCATGCTGGATGCCCGCGGCCAGAAGGTCTCGGAGCAGCTCGAAGCCGCATCAAACCTGCGTAAGGAAGCCGAAACCCTGCTCGCCCAGTACGAATCGAAGCGTGCTGCGGCTGAAAAGGAAGCGGCCCAGATCGTCGAGGACGCCAAGGCAGAAGCCAAGCGCATCCAGACCGATCAGGAAGCCAAGCTGGCGGACTACGTTGTGCGCCGCACCAAGCAGGCCGAACAGAAGATCGCCATGGCCGAGGCCTCCGCAACCGCCGAGGTCCGTGCAGCCGCCGCCGATGCCGCCATCCGTGCCGCCGAGATCATCCTCAAGGGCCAGGCGACAGGCAAGGTCGCGGATGACCTGATCGCCGCTGGTCTCAAGGACGTGCGCGGCCGGATGAACTGAGCTCCTGGATCGCTCTGAAATGACAAAGCCGCCTCTCGGGGCGGCTTTTTTAGTCGGCATCGACGTTGTGCGTCCTTCGAGGCTTCGCTTCGCTCCGCACCTCAGGATTAACCGGAACTGAGTTTTGCACCCCTCCAGCATTCCTCATCCTGAGGTGCTAGCCAAAGGCGAGCCTCGAAGGACGCACAATGCCGATGCCAGCAGCCTCCTACCGTTCCGCCAGCGGAATCGGCTTGGG
>JANNFV010000396.1:0-3808 GCA_031380285.1 Hyphomicrobiales bacterium
CGAGCGTGGGTGCAATCCCCTCACCATCCCTGCAGGGCACGCAGCACGGCTTCGGGCGTGGCGGGTGCATCAAGGCGAGAGCCAGCCCCTGTCGCGGTGGCCTCGCAGGCATCGGCGAGGGCGCAGAACACGGCGATGGCCAGCATCACCGGCGGTTCACCCACCGCCTTGGAGGCATAGACCGTGTCGCGGGCATTGCCGCCGCCCCACAGGGCAACGCGGAAATCGGCGGGAATGTCGGAGGCCACCGGGATCTTGTAGGTAGAGGGCGCATGGGTGCGCAGTCGACCCTCGCCATCGAAAACCAGCTCCTCCGTCGTCAGCCAGCCCATGCCCTGGACGAAACCGCCTTCGATCTGGCCGATATCGATTGCCGGATTGAGCGAGCGCCCCACGTCATGCAGGATATCAACCCTGACGAGCCTGTTCTCTCCCGTCATGGCGTCGATCTCGACCTCGGCGCAGCAGGCACCATAGGCGAAGTAATAGAACGGATTGCCCGTGGCCTTTGCCCGGTCCCAGGTGATGTCCGGCGTGCGGTAGAAGCCGGTGGACGAGAGAGAGATGCGGGCGAGCACGGCCTTCTTGGTCAATTCTCCAAAGGGCAGGCTGAAATCGCCGACGAACACCATGCCGTTGCGAAAGCGCACCCTGACCGGTTCGACACCGTAGAGTTCGGCGGCAAAGGCCGCGAGCCGCTCCTTGATCGCGCGGGCTGCATTGCGGGCCGCCATGCCGTTGAGATCCGATCCTGCGGAGGCTGCCGTCGGCGCGGTATTGGGCACCTTGTCCGTGCGAGTCGCAGTGATCTTGACCCGCTCGATGCCAACGCCGAACTCCTCCGCCACCACCTGCGCCACCTTCAGGAACAGGCCCTGGCCCATTTCGGTGCCACCATGGTTCAGCATGATCGAGCCATCCTGATAGACATGCACCAAGGCACCTGCCTGGTTGAGATGGCTGAGGGTGAAGGAGATGCCGAACTTGACCGGAGTGAGCGCCAATCCGCGCTTCAGGATGGGGCTGGAGGCATTGTACGCCGCGATTGCCACACGTCGCTGCCGATAATCCGAGGTCTGCTCAAGCCGCTCGACCAGCGGCAGGATGATGTTGTCCGTGACCTGCTGCCCATAGGGCGTGACATCCCGGCCTGGCGCATAGAAATTCGCCTTGCGCAGGTCGAGCGGATCGCGCCCCATCGCCCATGCCATGCGGTCGATGATGCGCTCCATGCCCAGCATGCCCTGCGGGCCTCCGAAGCCACGGAAGGCCGTGTTCGACACCGTGTTGGTCTTCAGCCGCCGTGAGCGGATCGAGAGTTCCGGCAGCCAGTAGCTGTTGTCGGCATGGAACATGGTGCGGTCCACCACGCCTGACGAGAGATCGAGCGAGCATCCGGCCCGCGCATTGTAGGTGGTATCGATGCCAAGGATGCGGCCGTCGCTGTCAAAGCCGACGGTGTAGTCAAGCCTGAAATCATGACGCTTGCCGGTCATCGCCATGTCGTCGTCGCGGTCGAGGCGAAGCTTGCAGGGACGGCCTGTCTTGCGGGCGGCAAGGGCTGCAATCGCCGCCCATTGCGTGGCCTGGCTCTCCTTGCCGCCGAAGCCGCCGCCCATGCGCCGCACCTCTGCCACCACGGCGTGGTCCGGCAGGCCCAGCACGCGGGCCACCACATGCTGGATCTCGGTCGGGTGCTGGGTGGAGGAGATGACATGCATGTCACGCCCCTCGCCAGGGATGGCCAGGGCAATCTGCCCCTCGAGGTAGAAATGCTCCTGCCCGCCGATCCGGAAGGTGCCGGAGAGATGGTGGGGCGCTGCCGCGATGGCATTGTCAGCATCACCGCGCATGAAGGCGTAGTCGGGCTGCACGGTAGCGTTCGCAGTGATGGCATCATCCACCGTGACCAGGGGCTTTGTCGCGGCGATCTCTATGTTCGCCAGCCGTGCGGCCCTGCGGGCAGCATCGCGCGTCGTGGCGATCACCGCGAACAGCGGCTGCTGGTGAAACAGGATGGTGCCGTCGCAGAAGGCCGGTTCGTCGCCCGCCACGGGCGAGATGTCGTTCTGTCCCGGCACGTCACTGGCCGTGATGACCGCGACCACGCCGGGATGGGTTTTCACCGCAGAAAGGTCCATCGTCAGCAGCTTGCCGGCGGCCTTGGGTGAGCCGCCGATAGCAACATGCAGGCAGCCCGCAGGCTCGGGGATATCGTCGATATAGGCAGCCAGGCCAGCCACATGGCGCGGCGCGGAATCATGCGCCAGCGGCTTGCGGACAATCGCCAGAGCATGATCAGGCTTGTCGTAGGTGGCGACGGGCTGTTGTGCGCCGAAGCTCTCAATGCGCATCGGCGGCCTCTATCCCCTGTGGCGGACGGATGCGGGTGTGCTGGCCGCCGCCAATCTCGATCAGCGCCTTGGTCAGCAGGGCCTTTGCCATCTCCTGTCTGTAGCGTGCGGAGGCCCGCATGTCGTCGATGGGCTGGTAGTCGTCGGCCAGCGCGGCGATGGCCTTGGTCCATGTCGGGCGCCCGGCAAGGGATGCGCCGATCAGCGCCGCTTCTGCCTTAGGCGCACGCCTGGGTGTCGCCGCCATGCCGCCGAAGGCAATGCGGGCGGCAGTGATCCTGCCCTTCGTGACCGTCAGCTTGAAGGCCCCCATCACGGCGGAAATGTCCTCGTCGAAGCGCTTGGAGATTTTGATGCAGCGGAAGTGGTCATTGCTGCCAAGACGGCGCAACCCGATGCCGGTCAGAACCTCGCCAGGGTTCCTGTCTTGCCGCCCATAGGCCAGAAAGAAATCCTCCAGCACCAGCCGCCGCGATCCGGTGGCAGAGGCCAGCGAGATCTCGGCACCCAGCGCGATGAACGCAGGAGCCCAATCGCCGATGGGCGAGCCATTGGCGATGTTACCACCCACCGTGCCCTGCGCGCGCACCTGTTTCGAGCCAAAGCGACGGCCCAGTTCGCCGAGATCAGGCGCTATCGCGGCCAGATGCGGCAGCGCAGCCTCATGGCTGACACCGGCACCGATGCTGAGCCTATCGGGATGGCTTTCGATCGCCTGCAACTCCGCCACACGCCCCAGCCAGATCAGCTTGGTCACTGGCCGAAACTGCTTGGTGATCCACAGGCCGACATCGGTTGCGCCTGCGAGGATCGTGGCATCAGGATGCGCCGCAGTGAGGGACAGCAGCTCAGGCAAGGTCCGCGGTGCTGCAAAAAAAACCTCGTCCGCAAGCCTCATCCTGTGCCTGTCGAAGGATGCTCCAGCCTGGCTTGGAGCCGCCGCCCTTGCCCCCTCGACGGGCTCAGGGTGAGAGGCCAAGATGGCTCCAGCCATCGCGCCCGTGCCATCATCCAACGCCCGAAGACGTGCGATCCGCTCGTTTGCGGCCCGATCCAGATGATCCGGCTGCGCCCCGTTCAGCCCTGCGATTGCCGCATCCACAATCGGCCGATACCCCGTGCAGCGGCACAGGTTTCCCGCGAGTTGGTCGTTGATCCGGTCCCGATCCACCACCCCGCCTTCCTTGCCCAGCGCCACCAGCGACATCACGATGCCCGGCGTGCAGAATCCGCATTGCGAACCATGATGGTCCACCATCGCCTGCTGCACCGGGTGCAGCCTCTCGCCCTCGGCCAGATCCTCGACCGTCAGCACCTCCGCACCATCCGCCATGCCCAGGAAGGTGATGCAGGCATTGACCGGGCGATGCACCAGCCTGCCGCCCTCCAGCCGGGCCAGCACCACCGTGCAAGCCCCACAGTCGCCCTCGTTGCAGCCTTCCTTGGTGCCTGTT
>JANNFV010000427.1:0-5895 GCA_031380285.1 Hyphomicrobiales bacterium
GGTATCACTGTGTTTGGCACGACAGGGGAGGGAGCATCCCTTGCCGTTCCCGAGCGTTACCAGGCACTGGCCGCATTGTCCGCCTCAGGCATCGACCTCAGGACCAGGGTGATCGCTGGCGTGTTGGCAGCAACGGTTCACGATTGTGTGGCCCAGGCCAACGCGGCCTACGACATGGATTGCCGGGCGCTGCTCATGGCCCCACCCTTCTATTTCGGCGATGCCAGCGACGAAGGACTGTTCCGCTTTTTCGCCAGCACCTTCGAAAAGCTCGGCGGCAGGCTGCGCGACGTGATCCTCTATCACATCCCCGGAATGACCCGGAACGACATCTCGGTCGAACTGACGCAGCGCCTTGTGAAGGAGTTCCCTGGCGTCGTGATCGGCGTCAAGGATTCGAACGGTGACTGGAAAGCCACGGAGCGCCGTCTGAAGGAATTGAAGGGCCTGCAGGTGCTGGTGGGTGACGAGCGCCAGTTGGCCAATGCCGTTCGCCATGGAGGCGCTGGCACCATCTGCGGCCTCGCCAATGTCGCGCCGGAACTGCTGCGCCCGCTGGCGCATCAGGGGAAGGATGATCCGAAGGTGACCGCCATGGTCGAAGTCGTGCTGGGCTATTCCTTCATGGCGGCGATCAAGGCGATGATCGGCCATGATCTGGGCGATCCCGCCTGGCGGGTGATGCGCCCGCCTTTGGACGCCTTGTCAGCCTCGGACACGCGCAAGCTTGCCGCTAGGCTCGATGCCATCCGCAAGGCATCGCCGAAATCACTGGCCAAGGCGGCCTGAAGCCATGTCCGCAAGCCTGCCAAAGCTCAGGGACAGGGCCTATGACAGCTTCACGGAGCGCCTGCTGTCGCGCGAGATCAAGCCGGGCCAGTTTGTGTCGCAACGCGAGTTGGTCGAGATCACGAGCATGCCCCTGGGGGCGATCCGCGAGTTGATCCCGCGCCTTGAAGCAGAGGGGCTGATTACCACCGTGCCGCAGCGTGGCATGCAGGTGGCGCATGTCGATCTCAACCTGATCCGCAATGCCTATCAGTTCCGGTTCTTTCTCGAGACACAGGCCACGGCGCTCTTTGCCGAGGTCCGCAGCGATGCCGCCATTGCCGCCCTGCGCATCTCGCACGAGGCGATCATCCGCCGCTCCGAGGCGGGGGAGCGCGACAGCCTGATCGCCGACGCCGAGGCCACCGACCGCTCCTTGCATGAAACGATCATCGATCATCTCGACAACGAGATCATCTCCAAGGCTTTCCGGGTGAACTGGATCAAGATCAAGCTGATCCGCCGCAACGAAACGCGTCTCTACGCCGATCTCGTCATCCCGGTCTATCGCGACCACATGAAGGTGATCGAGGCGATCGAGCGCAAGGATGCCGACGGGGCCGTGGCCGCCATGACGGCGCATATCACCATGTCGCGCAACCGGGCGATCGACATGAGCTGACATGGCGGACTGGCCAGCCAGCATTCCTGCCCAATACCATACCCCAAGATCATACCCCCAGATCATGGCCGGACAGCGGGTGTCTCGACCATCAGGCCCGCGGCCCGTTCCTTGAGGTAAAGCTCGAGATTGATCATATCAGGATCGCCATAGACAAAGGGTTCCGCGCGCACGCCCGTCAGGCAGTTGCGGATACGGCGCTGCAGGGAGCCAACCGCCTGCCACTCCAGCCGGAACAGCGGATAGCCATTCGCGTGACCCTGGGGAATGACGCTGCCACCAAGTTTCCTGCCCCAGTTGTCGTCATGGCACATCGCGCAGGACAGGTTGAGCTGTCCGATGCGCTGGCTGAACAGTTGCTGGCCACGTGAGCTGAACGGCGCGAGGCGATCATCTCTCGGAGCGTCGATGATTTCGCCACGGGATTGCATTCCGACATAGGCCGTGATCGCCAGCAATGGCCTGCTTTCGCGCGCCCAGGCCGTCATGCTCTGGCGCTCGGTGCGGCAATGCTGGATTTTACCAGCAAGATCGCTTGGACGCCCCATTGGCGCATCGAAAACGGGATAGCGGGCGGCCACGCCCTTCATCGTGACAGGCGCTTCTGCGTGGCAACCCGCACAGGAGGGCTTGCCGGAAGTTGGCTGCTCCGACCACAGGGCCAACCCCTCCTGCACGGCCAGCATCGCCGGATTGCGCGCGTCATCCCTCTGCATGGCCTGGGTATCAGGCCCCATCATGTCGAAACCGGATTTCCGGTCGGTGGGCTTGATGGGATCGGCCGTGGCTTGGGAGACAATCCCGACGAGCACCAAGCCGAGAACAGCCTGCCATCTCATGCGGTAACGGTGATCTCGGTCGTCTCCCGCCAGCTCTTCCCGGCCTCATCCGTCCAGGTGAAGGTGATGGGACCGGAGACGGTCGCCACCGTGGTGAATTGCATCAGCGGATAGGCCGAGATGGCGGGATGCAGGTCGGCGCGGAAGACCTCCATGCCGTCATACTGGCAGGTGAAGAGCGCGATGATGTCCCGTGCCACGGGCTGTCCCTCCGCATCGCGGCGATGCCCTGTCTCCATCTGGTGCGAGAACATGGCGCTGAGCGTGATGATCTCGCCCTTGCGGGCAGTCTTCGGCACCTTGAGCAGGGCCTTGGCCATGGCTCACTCCTCCAGACAGGCGGCAATGGTGATGATCACCTCGACCTGATCGGACCAGAACGTGCCGTCGCTCAGTTCCGCAACCGCCGCCAGTTGCTGGGTCGTAGCCAGGCGGATGCGGGTATCCACGCGCGAGGTGCCGCTGCGCGGGTTCAGGTGAAACACCGCCACCTCGGGTTGGGGATTCTTCTCGTTAAAGACCGCGATCCTGCGCACAAAAGCCTGAGCATCCTGCGGGTGGTTGACGAACACGCCCATGGAGGCTGAATTGCCATTCTCAACCAGGGGTGAAATGTCGATCTTGACTTTGCCCCTGGTGATGGGTGCTCCCTTGGCAAACGCCTTGATGGCGGCTTCCATGTCGGCTGTCTCAGCGCGTGCCGATCCAGACTCAAGGCTGGCGAACGCCGCCGAAAGCATGGCCAGCACGATGCGGCGGCTGGGTCTGGCGATGGGATCAACGGCTGCCATCATTCCTTCAGTTCCTTCAGAAACGCCACCACATCCTCGATCTCCTGCGCGTTCAGGATGGGCTTGTCCGTGAATTGTCGTCCGACACGCACAAGATCATCGGCCCGGTGATAGGCTGGCATGATGCTCGCTGGGTTCACCTTCGTGCTGTCCACCATGCGCAAGCGCAACTGCCCCTCCGTTGATCGCAATCCCGCCCCCGCCAGCGATGGTGACAGATCACCCTGGAAACGCTCCTCCGGAAACGGCCCGGAATGGCAGAGCAGGCACAGGCCCTTCTGCCGCGTCACAACGATCTGCCGCCCTCTTGTCGCATCTCCAGTCAACCCGAGCAGAGGCGCGGATATCGCGTCACCCGTAACCTGATAGGGTGCGACTTGCGCCCGGGCCGAAACAGGATGCGGCCCCGTCGCAAGCAGGCCCAGCATCAACACAATGCGGTTTCTCCCCCTCGAGAGAGGGAAAGAGGCGCGCCCAACCAATGCCGTCACGCCCGACGGAGGTCCGTGTTCTTCATCGGCAGATGGCGGATGCGCCGTCCTGTCGCAGCCGCAATCGCGTTGAGCACGGCGGGCGCTGCCACGGCGATGGTCGGCTCTCCCACACCACCCCAGAAATCGCCCGAGGGAATCAGGATGCTTTCCACCTTCGGCATCTCGTCGATGCGCATGGCGGGATAGGTGTCAAAGTTCTGCTCGACGATCGCACCGTTCTTCACCGTGCATTCCTGGTAGAACGCTGCCGAGAGGCCATAGACGAACGATCCCTCGACCTGCGCCGCAACCTGGCTGGGGTTCACGACATGGCCCGGATTGGTCGATGCCACGATGCGATGCACCTTGATCTTGCCGTCATTCGCAACCGACACTTCCGCCGCCGCCGCGACATAGCTGCCGAAGCCCATGATCTGCGACAGGCCACGGAAAACGCCGGCGGGCGCGGGACTGCCCCAGCCAATGCCCTTGGCGACGGCCTCCAGCACCGCGAGATGCTTGGGATGGTTCTTCATCATGCGGCGGCGGAATTCCAGCGCATCGACGCCAGCAGCCGCAGCAAGCTCATCCATGAAGCATTCCACATAGATCGCGTTCTGGTTCAGGTTCACGCCCCGCCAGAAGCCCGGTGGCACATGCGGGTTGCGCATGGCATGGTCGATCAGCAGGTTGGGGATGGTGTATCCGAATGGCCCTTCCGCGCCGCCAGGGTTCAGGCCCTGGAACACCACCGGATCGCGACCGTTCTGCAATCCTTGCGGGTTGACGCCCGACAGGATGGACTGGCCTGAAATGCGCATGTGCAGGCCGACAAGGTTTCCCTGCGCATCCAGCCCGCCCACCAGCTTGCACTGGGTGATCGGATGGTAGGTGCCCTGCGCCATATCCTCCTCGCGGGACCACAGCAGCTTGATCGGAATGCCGGGCATCTGCCGGGCGATCTGCACCGCCTGGATCACGTAATCCGAGCGTCCGCGTCGCCCAAAGCCGCCGCCGAGATGCAGCTTGTAAACGTCCACCTTGGTAGCAGGATGGCCGGAGGCCTGCACGGCGGCCCCGAAGGCGGCTTCGCCGTTCTGGGTGGGGCACCAGACTTCGCATTTGTCGGGCGTCCACAGGGCCGTCGCGTTCATCGGCTCCATGCAGGCATGGTTCTGGAGGGGGTAGCTGTAGGTCGCTTCCACGCGCTTGGCCGCGCCCGCGATAGCCCCCTTGGCGTCACCCTGCTTGTTGCCTTCGAAGGCCTGCTCGGCGTCGAGTCCTTCCTTCACGAAGGCCGCGATATCGGCACTGGAAACCTTGGCGTTCGGCCCCTCGTTCCAGGTGATGGGCAGCGCCAGAAGCGCGGAGTTGGCCTGCCACCAGGTGTCCGCCACCACGGCGACGGCATTCTCGCCCACCTTCAGCACCCGCTTGACGCCCGGCATCTTCTCGATCTTCGCCCCATCGAAGCTTGCCACGGTCCCGCCGAAGACAGGGCAGGCCTTGATCGAGGCATTCAGCATGCCGGGCAGTTTCAGGTCGAAACCATAGACCTGCTTGCCGTTCAGCTTGTCCGCCGTGTCGAGGCGCGGCAGCGACTGGCCCGCGATGGTCCAGGTCTTGGGATCCTTGAGCTTCACTTCCTTCGGAGGCTCGATCTTCGCAGCGGCTTCCGCCACCTTGCCAAAGGTCGTGGATCGCTTGGAGGTCCTGTGCGTGATGAGGCTGTTGGATGCCGTGCACTCCGAGGCGGGAACTTTCCACTCGTTGGCCGCGGCCTGCACCAGCATCATGCGCGCCGCCGCGCCGCCCTTGCGCACGTACTCATGGGATTGGCGGATGCCGCGGCTGCCGCCGGTGGAGAAGTCGCCCCACGCGCGCTTGTGCGCGACGCTCTGACCCGGCGTCGGATACTCGATCGACACCTTGTTCCAGTCGCATTCGAGCTCTTCGGCGACCAGTTGCGCAAGGCCGGTGACCGTGCCTTGGCCCATCTCGGCACGCACGACCCGGATGACTGTGCTGTTGTCCGGGCGGATCACCACCCAGACAGTAATCTCAGGCGAGCCATCGGCCGCGCGAACCACGCCGGGGCCGAAGGGCGGCAGGCGCAGTCCAAGGGCGAGGCCACCGCCGACGGCAGCGCTGCTGATCAGGAAGGTGCGGCGGCTGATGTTGGGCATCGATGTCATGATTTGCTCCCTTCCGCTTTGGCGGCAGCGTGGATCGCTTGGAGGTCCTGTGCGTGATGAGGCTGTTGGATGCCGTGCACTCCGAGGCGGGAACTTTCCACTCGTTGGCCGCGGCCTGCACCAGCATCATGCGCGCCGCCGCGCCGC
>JANNFV010000450.1:0-3677 GCA_031380285.1 Hyphomicrobiales bacterium
CCGGATGAAATTCTTCATTCGGAACTTGGCAGGATCCTGCCCGAGCTGGCGTGCCGCGCATTCCACCAGGCGCTCCACTACGAAGGTAGCTTCCGGACGGCCTGCGCCGCGATAGGCATCGACAGGCGCGGTGTTGGTGTAGACTGTCTCGACCTCGGCATAGATCGCCGGGATATCATACTGGCCCGACAGCAGCGGCGCGTAGAGATAGGTCGGCACGGCGGAGGCAAAGGTCGAGAGATACGCCCCGAGGTTGGCGCGAGTCTTGACGCGCACAGCGAGAATCTTGCCCTCGCCATCCATTGCCATCTCGGCATGGGTCAGGTGGTCGCGGCCATGCGCTACGCAGAGGAACTCCTCCGTGCGGTCCGCCACCCATTTCACCGGACGGCCCACTTTCTTGGCGGCCCAGACGCAGACCGTCTCTTCCGCATAGACATAGATCTTGGAGCCGAAACCACCGCCCACGTCAGGCGCAATCACCCGCAGCTTGTGCTCCGGCGCGATGCCGATGAAGGCCGAAAGAATCAGCCGGGCCACATGCGGATTCTGGCTCGTGGTATAGAGCGTGAACGCTTCTTCGCCCGCGTCATAATCGCCGATGGCAGCACGTGGCTCCATGGCATTGGGGACGAGGCGGTTGTTGACGAGATCGATCTTCGTCACGTGCTTGGCCGCCTTGAAGGCGGCGTCCGTCGCGGCCTTGTCGCCGAGGTGCCAGTCGAACACCACATTGTCCGGCGCCACGTCGTGGATGGTCGAGACGCCCTTGGCGGTGGACGTGCCGAGATCAACAACAGCGGGCAGCACGTCGTAATCCACCACGACCTTCTCGGCGGCGTCACGCGCCTGCTCGATGGTGTCCGCGATGACAACGGCCACGTGATCGCCCACATACCGCACCTTGCCATCGGCAAGGGCCGGATGGGCACCCGCCTTCATCGGCGAACCATCCTTGGAGTGGATCATCCAGCCGCAGATCAGTCCGCCAACCTTGTCAGCCGCAAGATCGGCCCCGGTGAGAATGCCGACAACACCGGGCAGCTTCATTGCGGCGGCTGTGTCGATCTTCTTGATCTTCGCATGGGCATGAGGCGAGCGCACGAAGAACGCATGGGCCTGGCCGTGACGGTTGATATCGTCGGTATAATTGCCCTTGCCGGTGATGAAGCGGTGGTCTTCCTTGCGGCGCACCGGTGCGCCAATGCCTGTGGTGGGGGTAGCGGACATCATCGATCTCCCTGGAAATTGGAATGGGCAGTCGGCAGTGGGCAATCGGCAGTCGTGAAGAAAAAGGGGCTACGGTTTCAGCTTACCGACTGCCCATTCCCGACTGCCTCACTGCCCTCTCATCACTTCGCCATCGCGGCGGCACCGGCTTCCACGGCCTTCACGATGTTGTGGTAGCCCGTGCAGCGACAGATGTTGCCTTCGAGTTCATCGCGGATGGTGTGCTCGTCGAGCTTGGTGCCCTTGCGGTTCACCATATCGACGGCGGCCATGATCATGCCGGGCGTGCAATAGCCGCATTGCAATCCGTGGTGTTCGCGGAACGCCTCCTGCATCGGATGCAGCGTGGTGCCGTTCGCCAGTCCCTCGATCGTGGTGACGGAAGCACCCTCGCAGGTGAGAGCCAGCGTGGTGCAGGATTTGATCGCCTTGCCATCGACATGCACGACGCAGGCCCCGCATTGCGAGGTGTCGCAGCCCACATGGGTGCCGGTGAGGCGCAGGTTTTCGCGCAGGAATTGAACGAGAAGCGTACGCGGCTCGATGGTGCCGGATACAGCTTTGCCGTTCACCGTCATGGATACGGTGGCCATCAGTGTCCTCCTCCTCTGGGGCTGGAGCCTGATGGGGCACAGCCCGGAACGTCAGCGATTGTTGCCGTGTTTTTTGGAATTGCCGAAACAGACCGTCTTGTTTCGAATTCTTCAAAACAGAGTGTGAGACGGGATTTTCCGGGGGTCAAGCGGAAAGAACAGGCGTGGGAGCTTTATTTTTCGGGGTTTTTGGCGGAATTTTGCAATTTGATCGACATGCAGTGCATAGAACTCCTCATCCTGAGGTGCGCAGCGAAGCGGAGCCTCGAAGGACGCACTACCGCTCTGCAACACTTCTGCATTGGAAGTCCGCATTGCACGAATACCGTGCGTTCTTCGAGGCTCGCAATTGCTCGCACCTCAGAATGAGGAGGGTTGTGTGTGGCATGACAAAGGATCGCTCATCCTCTAACGTCTGCCGCAATCCGCAATACCAGAGTCTCCCCATGTCCCCCTCCACTGCCAACGGCCTGACCGGCGCGCTCTTCGCCGACGCGGATATGGCCGAGATTCTCTCCGACCGCCGCTGGCTGGAAGCGATGCTCGATTTCGAGGCGGCGCTGGCGCGGGCGGAGGCCGAGGTCGGCGTCATTCCGAAGGACGCGGCGGAAGTGATTGCGGCGTGCTGCGATGTTGATCTCTACGACATCGCCGAGATCGGGCGGCGGACGACGCTGGCGGGGAACCCGGCGATTCCGCTGGTGGCGATGCTGACGGCGAAGGTGCGCGAGAAGGACGCTGCGGCGGCGGAGTTCGTGCATTACGGGGCGACCAGCCAGGATGTGATTGATACAGGGCTGGCCGCGCTCGCACTGGGCGGCGTTCGTCGATTACGCAGCCTCTTAGAGCGCTGCCTCGCGGCACTGGCCGCATTAGCGGGTCGTCATCGCCTGACGCCAATATCGGGGCGCACGCTTCTCCAACAGGCGCTTCCAGTGAGCTTCGGATTGAAATGTGCGAACTGGCTACATCCCCTTCTCGCAGCCCGCCACGCGCTCGGCGTCGTCGGCGCGCCGATCCTTCAGTTCGGCGGCGCGGTCGGCACGCTATCGGCGCTCGGCGATGTCGCATCGAGTGTTGAGAACCGATTTTCGCACGGCCATGGCGGCAGGCCGTGTCACACCGACAGGAGGCACGAGCAGGCATTGGCGGCCGAACTCGGCATCCTCTGCTCCACCTTCGGCAAGATCGCCCGCGACATCGCGCTGCTGATGCAGACCGAAGTTGCCGAGGTCTTCGAACCTTCCGCGCCTGGCAAGGGCGGTTCCTCCACCCTCCCCCACAAACGCAACCCGGTGCAGACGACCGCGATCATCGCCATCGCCACGCGCACGCCAGGCCTTGTCGCCACCATGCTGTCCGCCGGAATGCAGGAGCACGAGCGCGGCGTCGGCGGCTGGCATGCGGAATGGGACACGATGCGCGAGTTGCTGCTGCTGACAGGTGCGGCGGCCCTGCACATGCAGACGCTGCTGGAAGGGCTGGAGGTCGACACCGAGCGCATGCGCGCCAACCTCGAACTCACCAACGGCCTGATCATGGCGGAGCGCGTGACCTTTGCGCTTGCGCCCACGCTGGGCAAGTCGAAGGCGAAGAGCTTCATGGAGGCGGCGTGCAAGCAGGCGGTGGCCCAGAAGCGTCATCTGCGGGATGTGTTGCGGCATGCGCCGGAAGCAGCAGGGCTGGAACTCGACGTGCTGTTCGATCCCGCGACGTATCTTGGCGCATCCGATGTGTTCATCGACCGCATTCTCGCGCTTTACGAGGATGAGAAGCAGTACATGAGTGAGGAGCCACAACGGTCCTCATGCTGAGGGTGCGGAGCGAAGCGAGCCTCGAAGGACGCACGACGTT
>JANNFV010000502.1:0-6920 GCA_031380285.1 Hyphomicrobiales bacterium
GGACGCTTCCGGGCATGATCGAGCGCAAGTTCGGGCGTGTGCTTTCCGTTGTCTCGTCCGGTGTCATCCAGCCGATTCCCAATCTGGGCATGTCCAACGCCATCCGCCCCGCCATCATCGGCTGGGGCAAGAGCGTTGCCAACGAGGTGGCTAGGCACGGTATCACCGTGAACGCCATCGCGCCGGGCCGCATCCAGACCGACCGTGTCGACCAGATCGACAAGGGGGCCGCCAGCCGCATGGGCAAGACGCAGGATCAGGTGCGGGCCGAGGCCATGGGGCGCATTCCCGCCGGTCGCTACGGCACGCCACAGGAATTTGCCGCCGCCGCGCTGTTTCTGGCCAGCAACGAAGCCGCCTTCACCACAGGCTCGGTTCTGCGGGTTGACGGTGGCCAGATTTCCAGTGTTTGAAGGCATCGCTCAAGGATCAGGAGGCAGGCCATGGCGCTGACAATGACGGGTGAGGTCGATCTTCCTGCGTCCCAGGAGGTGGTCTGGGAAAAGCTCAACGACCCTGAAGTGCTGAAGGCGTGCATTCCCGGCTGCGAAAGCCTCGAGAAGATTTCCGACCACGAGTTGCAGGCCGTCGCCAAGATCAAGATCGGCCCGGTTTCTGCCCGCTTCAAGGGCCGGGTCGAATTGTCGGACATCAATCCGCCACATGGCTACACCATTTCCGGCGAAGGACAGGGCGGAATCGCCGGTTTCGCCAAGGGAGCGGCAAAGGTGGACCTGGTTGCAATCGAAGGGGGAACGCGCATGACCTATGCGGTCGAGGCCCAGGTTGGCGGCAAGATTGCGCAACTGGGTGCCCGCCTCGTCGATGGTGTCGCCAAGCGCATGGCGGACCAGTTTTTCGCCAGCTTCGCCGAGCAGGTCACTGGGACGGAAACGGTTTGACCTCCCGGTTGCAGCCCCCAAACCCGTTTTGATTAAGATATTCTGCACAGACCGTTCATATATAATACATCTGCAGGATGGTCTTAGGCGCGTCGCTGGAGGGGCGCCATGCAGACATTGAAAACAGACATCAGCGTAGCGGAGGCCATCGCGGCTTTCGAACGCTGTACAGCCGTCAAGCCAAAGCGCGTGGCGCTCTACGAGGCCCTCGGACAACGACTGGCAGAGGATGTGATCATCAGGCGATCACTCCCGGCAAGCACGCTTGCGGGCAGGGATGGCTGGGCTGTCGTCTCGGGCGAGACACTTGGTGCTTCCAACCGAAAACCCCGGCTGCTTCTCACGGAACCATCGCTGGTCGACAGCTGCAGGCCACTGCCGGATGGCTATGACGCGGTGGCACCCATCGATGCGGTTTTGCAACGCGGAAAAGGCAGTTACATCCGCAGGGCCGTTGCTGCCGGAGAGGGTGTCAAGGAGCCCCATTCACGCGTGATGGATGGTGCTGTGCTGGTCGAGCAAGGCCAGCGCTTGACCCTTGCCGCCGCTTTGTCCGCAGCGGTGTGCGGCGTTCTCGACGTGATGATCAGAAGACCGGTCATCGATATCATCTTCAACTCGGCAGGCGAAGAGCGGCCAAATGACCAGCTCGTGCGGATGGTGGCAACTGCGATCCGCACTTCGGGGTCGGAGATCGGAGCCATCCAGTTCACGGCAGGCGAGCGATCAGACTTTGCCCGTGCGCTGCTCGAGAGTTCGGCAGATGCAATCTGCACCATCGGGGGCACCGGCATCGGCCCAGGCGATTCCACGGTGCTGACAATGGCTGAGATCGGCGAGGTGGTCTTTCACGGCGTTCGAGTCAACCCTGGCGGCAGCTTCGGCTTCGGTTTTGTGGGCGGACGCCCGGTCTTCGCCTCCCCAGGCCGCTTGCCGGACATGGTTGCCGTGAACATCCTGTTTTCGTCGCCTTTCGCCCGCCGGATCTTCGGACGCCCTGCACAGGTCAATTCCTTCAAGAAGGGCAAGCTTGCGGACGGCCTGTCAGGGACGCGCGGGGAAGGCCGTCTTGTGTTCTGCCGGCTTGAAGGAGGGCGCTTGCTGCCGATTGTCAAAGACCCGCTTGGCCCGTTGGAACTCGCCCAGGCCCAGGCTGCCGTTTTTGTGGCGGAGGGATCCCGGTTTCGCCGCAAGGGTGAAACCGTGCAATACCTGCATCTGGGGTCTGCGATCTGAGATTGACCGGCTGGTGCCAGCCTCTATGGGAGTGTCACGACATTCCCTTGTATAGGGCAAAGGACCACCATGATCTCGCGTGAGACTGTCATCGCCGCCTTGGGAGAGTTGCGCGGGCCGGATGGCTCCACCGCGCTTTCCAGCAGCGGTGCCTTGTCCGAAATCGTCATCCACCAGGGCAAGGTCTATTTCTCCATCGCCGTCGATCCCGCCCGCGCCCAGATTGCCGAGTCGTTGCGCCAGCAGGCCGAGGATATCGTCAAGGCGCTGCCGGGTGCTGCCGGAGCCATGGTGACTCTCACGGCGGAGAAGCCGAAAGGTGGCGCTCAGCCCGCAGCCCCGCAGCCCGGTCCCCGTGCGCAGGCGGCAACCACGCAGTCCGGTCCGCCCGGCGTCAAGCACATCATTGCGGTGGCGTCCGGCAAGGGTGGCGTCGGCAAGTCGACGACCGCCTGCAACCTGGCGCTGGGCTTCGCGGCGGCAGGTCTGCGCGTCGGCGTGCTGGATGCCGATATCTACGGCCCGTCCATGCCCCGGCTGTTCGGCATAAGGGGGCGGCCGAAGATCAAGACAGGACGCACGCTGATGCCGATGGAGGGCCATGGCTGCAAGGTGATGTCCATCGGCTTCCTGGTGGAGGAAGACACCGCCATGATCTGGCGCGGCCCCATGGTGATCTCCGCGCTGAACCAGATGTTGCGCGAAGTGGACTGGGGCGATCTCGACGTGCTGGTGGTCGACATGCCGCCCGGCACGGGCGATGCGCAGCTCACCATGAGCCAGTCCGTGCCGCTGGCCGGGGCTGTCATCGTCTCGACGCCGCAGGATCTGGCTCTGATCGATGCGCGGCGCGGTGTCGCCATGTTCCAGAAGGTCAATGTGCCCATCCTCGGCATCATCGAGAACATGAGCTACTTTCTCTGTCCCGATTGCGGCACGCGCTCCAACATCTTCGGCCATGGCGGTGCACGCGACGAGGCGAGACGCATCGGCGTGCCCTTCCTGGGCGAGATACCGCTGCACATGGATATCCGCGAGAATGCCGATGGCGGCACGCCGGTGGTTGTCACCGCGCCCGATAGCGGCCATTCCAGGGCCTATCGCGCCATCGCGGATAGCCTCTGGCAGGGGCTGGAGGCCGGCACGGCACGGCGCGCGGCACCGCGCATCGTCATCGCGTAGGGGCGCAATCATGCAATTGCCGAACGGGTACTACCAGTTGCCGCCGGGCAAGATGGCGAATGCCGTGACCTGGATGGAATTGACGGATCTGTCGCGACGAGCCGAGCCGACGCCCGAGGGCTATTCCCTGCGACAGTTCGGGCAGGCCGATGCGACGCTCCACCGCAAGCTCTACCGCGAGATCGGCGAGCCGTGGTTGTGGAGCGGCCTGCTGATGAAGGGCAAGGCCGAGATGGAGGCCTATCTTGCCGACCCCAAGGTGCTCAGTTTCGGGGCCTATGACGGCGGCAAGGCCATCGGCATGCTGGATCTGGAAGTGACACGTGAAGGGATCGAAATCGTCTATTTCGGATTGGCCCCGGCCTATACCGGAAAGGGCGCGGGCGCCTGGCTGATGGCCGAGACCATCCGCATCACCCGCGAGGCCGGGCAGCCACGGCTGTGGCTGCACACCTGCAATTTCGATCACCCCCGGGCGATCTCGTTCTACCAGAAGCAGGGATTTTCGATCTACGCCCAGGGCTTCGAGATCATGGACGATCCGCGCCGGGGAGGCCTGCTGCCCAAGGGTGCGGCCCCGCATGTGCCACGACTGGATTGAGCGTCAGGCCGTTGGTGAAATGGATCAGGCCCAGGCGCGCTGCGCCAGCTTCTTCTCGAAGGCGTTCAGCTTCTTGTTCTTCTGCATGGTCAGGCCGATGTCATCGAGGCCGTTGAGCAGGCAGTGCTTGCGGAAAGGGTCGATATCGAAACGGATGGTGCCGCCATCCGGACCCTGGATGGTCTGCGCCTCAAGGTCGATGGAGAGCGTGGCGTTGGCCCCGCGGTCGGCATCCTCGAACAGCTTGTCCAGCTCTTCG
Organism: Hyphomicrobiales bacterium; assembly: GCA_031380285.1. Taxonomy (GTDB): domain Bacteria; phylum Pseudomonadota; class Alphaproteobacteria; order Rhizobiales; family Beijerinckiaceae; genus JADCCX01. The sequence continues at coordinate 4,181 of JANNFV010000502.1, forward strand.
GGCTTCACCACGATGGGCAGGATGCCGTTCTTGAAGCAGTTGTTGTAGAAGATGTCGGCGAACGACGTCGAGATCACGCAGCGGATGCCGAAATCCAGCAGCGCCCAGGGCGCATGCTCACGCGACGAACCGCAGCCGAAATTGTCGCCCGCCACCATGATGTTGGCTTTTCGGTAGGCCGGTTTGTTCAGCACGAAACCGGGGTTTTCCTGGCCCTTGTCGTCGTAGCGCATCTCGGAGAAAAGCGCGGAGCCCAGGCCGGTGCGCTTGATCGTCTTGAGATACTGCTTGGGGATGATCATGTCGGTATCGACATTGACCACCTTGAGCGGTGCGGCGACGGAGGTGAGCTTGTTGAAGGGCTGCATGGCGGTTCCCGATGACAGGATTTCGCGCCTTGATAGCGCATCGCACGGTGAGCGCAACCGATTCACCATCTCCTTTTGCGGAAAAGGAAGGTTTGCATGGCATGATTGCACCATGTTCGACATGTCCATTCCTCCGGAACTGAAGGCTTTTGCCGAGCGCGAGTTCCTCGGCGAAAAGCTGGTCTGGGCCGCGCAACCTGACGTGAAAATCGCCTTCCTTCTGTCCTTCGGCATCTGGCTGTTCGCCATACCCTGGACGGCTTTCTCGCTGTTCTGGATCAGCATCCCGGTCGCTGCGCTCTATGAAGGCTACACTGGGGCCAATATCGGCGCTCCCAAAGGCGCACCATCCCTGGCGATGTGGGCCTTCGCGCTGTGGGGCGTGCCTTTCGTGCTCGTTGGCTTTGGCATGCTGCTCGCTCCGTTCTGGACCTTGAGAAAGGGCGCGAAGACGCTTTACGTGCTGACTGCCAAGCGGTTGGCCGTGCTGGAGGGCCGCCGGACCATCACGATCACCTCGATCCTGCCCGCCGACATCAGCGGCTTCAGCCGCAAGGAAGGTCCGGATGGGCGCGGCACATTGATCGTTTTGCAAGGGTACGAGAAGGATTCCGATGGCGACCGTGTCGCCAAGAAAACGGAACTTGGTGTCATCGCGGATGTGCGCAGGGTGGAAGAACTCGTGCGCGGGCTGCTGAAAACTGCCTAACCCGCCACCTTCTCGATCGCTTCCATATCCGCATCGCTCAGGCCGAAATGATGGCCGATCTCGTGCACCAGCACATGCGTCACCAGATGGCCCAGCGTCTCGTCATGCTCGGCCCAGTAGTCGAGCAGGGGGCGGCGGTAGAGCCAGATCATGTTGGGGAAACGGCCTGTTTCCGCAGAAGCCCCTTCCTGAGCCAGGCCGATGCCCCTGAAGAGGCCGAGCAGGTCGAACGGCGTCTCGCACTCCATCTCGTCCAGCGTCTCGTCGTCCGGAAAATCCTCGACCTTGATGATCACTCCGGCGCAGAGCGTGCGGAAGGCCTCCGGCAGCCGCGCGAAGGCATCGGTGGCCAGGGCTTCGATGGCAGCCAGATCAGGCGCTTTCTGACCGGCAAGGTTAACAGACGGTTTCTCTGGCACAGGCGATCTCTCTCCGACATCGTTCAGGCATGAACGAAGATGACGGAAATGTAAGGTTGCCGCCAGCCGCCGTACAGGGCGGATCGGCTAGTTTCTCGATCAACAGCTGGGGAAATGCCCAGCCGGGAGAGAAGGAAATGCCGATGTCCACGCTCCAGGGAATCAAATCCGCTGCTTTCGACGACCATGGTCGCCTGCTGTGCTTTGCCGCTCCGCTGATCGCGGGCTTTCGCGGCGCACCCCTCGCGCTGTCGACCGGCAAGCCCCTGCGCCGTCCGAAGGTCCAGCCCCGGAAGAACTGGGCCAAACGCCGCGCTTATGGCGCTTGAGATGGACAAGCCTGAACTGCCCAGATCCGTTTCGCGCCGGTCTGCCTTCGTCATCGCCCTTGCCGCGGTGCTTGGGTCGGCAACTGCGCTTGCGGCGACGGAAGCCGAAGCCCGTCGCTGGGGCAATCCTCCGGGCTGGGGACGCGGTCGCAAGCGCGGCTGGGCCAAGCGGGGCTGGGCCAAGCGGGGCGGGTCGAAATGGCGGTGGTGACGTCCTGAGATCTTTCCACTAGGGAAAGGCGACAGTCACCAGGTCTCCGCCTTGCCCCGTTTCAAGCTCACCATCGAATATGACGGCACGCCCTATCTCGGGTGGCAGGCACAGCAGAGCGGCGGCGGCGTCCAGAACGCACTGGAAGCTGCCATCGCCGAGATGACGGGCGAGCGCATTCGCCTCATGGTGGCGGGGCGGACGGATGCGGGCGTGCATGCCCTGGCGCAGGTTGCCCATGCGGACCTGACCAAGGATTGGCGTCTGGACAACCTGCGCGACGGGCTGAATTCGACCCTGGCCAAGAGTGACGAGCGCATCAGCATCCTGTCGGCAGAGACAGCGCCAGACGGCTTCAATGCGCGCCTCAGCGCCAGACGACGCCACTATCTCTACCGTATCATCAACCGCCGCCAGCCCTCCCCCATCGAGTTCCGGCGCGCCTGGCATGTGCCGCGCCTGCTGGATGCCGAGGCGATGCATGCGGCGGCGCAGCGGTTGCTTGGCCATCATGATTTTTCGACCTTCCGTGCCTCGGGCTGCCAGGCGAAGAGCCCCGAAAAGACGCTGGAAGCGCTCACGGTCAGCCGCACCGGCGATGTGATCGAGATCCGCACCTCTGCCCGGTCCTTCCTGCACAACCAGGTGCGTCGCATGGTGGGGTCGCTGGAACTGTGCGGGGCGGGCCGCTGGACCGCCGATGA
>JANNFV010000517.1:0-3493 GCA_031380285.1 Hyphomicrobiales bacterium
TGCCTTGAACACCAATTGGATGCTCAATCTGGACTATTACCGGAAGAATTACGCTCATATCGACGCTGGAAAACAGATAGGCGCATCCATCACTTTCCGGGAAATGAATTTTCTTACGGGCGCATTTTTGTTAGCGAAAACGCTTCGGGATATTTGCGTCGCCGGATAGTGCAAAATTCCGGCTCCGTAATCGTCAAGGAAGCATTCAGGTTTGAACAGACCGGCGAAGCCAGGCTTCACGAAATCGCATTGATGATCCGCGACAAAAACACTGCTAGCGGCTGGCGTTGGCTCAAAGCTGACGCCGATGGACGGGTCAGCGAGGATAGCACACCCTGTCTTGTATGCCATGCTTGGCACCAAAAACGAGGATATCAGTTCGGATATAGATTTATCACATCGAGAAAAGTGGATAGACCCACAGCTAAATAGCAACAATCTGGCTCAAATCGGACGCATAAATCTGCCTCCTTGCCAACGCGCCCATTCGCCCGCATCTCTCCACCATGCTTGCACCAAACTTCACCAATCCCGTACTGCCCGAGTGTTTCTACGCCGCGCTCGAACCCCAGCCGGTCAAAGCCCCGCGCCTGCTAAAGCTGAATCACGCACTCGCAGAAGACCTCAACCTTGATCCGGACTGGCTCGCGAGCCCCGATGGCCTCGCCATGCTGGCGGGCAATGCGTTTCCCGACACCGCCAAACCCATTGCGCTGGCCTATGCCGGGCATCAATTCGGCCAGTTCAGCCCGCGTCTGGGCGATGGCCGCGCCGTGCTCATTGGCGAGATCATCGACCGCAAGGGGCAACGCCGCGACATCCAGCTCAAGGGATCGGGCCGCACGCCGTTTTCACGCGGTGGTGACGGGCGCTCGGCGCTGGCGCCTGCGCTGCGGGAGTATCTGATGAGCGAGGCCATGCATGCGCTCGGCGTTCCAACCACCCGCGCACTGGCCGTCGTCGCCACGGGGGAGATGGTGCTGCGCCAGACACCGCAGCCCGGTGGCATTTCCGCGCGCATCGCGGCCAGCCACATCCGCGTCGGCAGCTTCCAGTATTTTGCCGCGAAGGGCGACACGGAAGCCGTCCGCATCCTCTGCGACACGACGATTGCGCGGCACTTTCCCGCCCTCGCCACCCATGACAATCCACCCCTGGCGATGCTCGAATCCGTCATTGCCAGACAGGCCGCGCTGATCGCCAGATGGATGAACATCGGCTTCATCCACGGCGTCATGAACACCGACAACATGACGGTGTCGGGCGAAACGATCGACTATGGTCCTTGCGCCTTCATGGATGCCTATGATCCCGAACAGGTGTTTTCCTCGATCGATTATTACAGCCGCTACGCCTACGGCAACCAGCCCCGCATCGCGCAGTGGAACCTGGCGCGTCTCGCCGAGGCGTTGCTGCCGCTGCTCGATCCTGATGCAGACAAGGCGCTGGAGCTGGCGAAAGCCGCCATCAACCATTTCCCCCTGCTGTTCGAAACAGCGACCACGGCGGGCCTGCGCGACAAGCTGGGCCTGCAATCCGAAGCGCACGGCGATCTGGCCCTTGCCCAGGATCTGTTGCAGATCATGGCCGCCGGAAACGCCGATTTCACGCTCACGTTTCGTTGGCTTTCGCGGGTTGAATCATCGCCTGAAGCGCTGGACTCGCTGCGACAGCTTTTCGCCACAACCGGCGGAATTGATTCATGGATTGCCCGCTGGCGCGAGCGGCTGTCCCATGAAGCAACCGCGCCAAGTGAGCGCACGCAGCAGATGCTGCAGGCCAACCCCGCCTTCATCCCGCGCAATCACCGGGTGGAGGCCGCGCTCGATGCCGCCGTCGCGGGCGATCTTGCACCCTTCGAGCGGTTGCACCGCATTCTCAGCCGACCCTACGCGGACCAGGCTGCCGCGGCGGAGTTCATGCTGCCGCCGGCGAACCCCGACCCCGGCTACCAGACATTCTGCGGGACGTGATCAGCCGCCACAGGCCTGTGCCATGTGATAGCGGTGGGCACGGCTCACGCCCCGGAAATACCGGGGGCCGTATTTCTGGCGCATGCAGCGGCGAAAGCCACGCGAATTGCTGTATTGCGCCGCGATCAGCCCCTCCTGCACCGCAGGCGCGGGTGACGTGAGCACCGGCATGGCATGGGCGGGCACCATTGGCATCACGAGGGCCAGCAATCCGGCAAGCGCGAGCGGGCGAAAGTATGTCAGCGTCATCGTGTCAGCTCCCGGTCAATTCTGTGGATCACACCCACGAACGTGCCCCGCCGCACCTCTCGGCAGGCTGGCGGTTGGATTGCAAATCGGTAATCCGCCTGCGACCCGAACCCATCACTCCGCCTTGATGCCCGCCGCCTTGATGATGTCTTCCCACACCTTGATCTCGGTCGCCTGATACGCCTTCAACTGCGCTGCATTCCTGAGGTTCAGCGAAAAGCCAAGCTTGGTGATGGCCTCGCGCACGGCGGGCTTGGCGAGAGAGGCGAGAATCTCCTTCGACAGCCGCTCTGCAATGGGCGCAGGCGTCGCCGCTGGCGCGAAGAACCCGGTCCAGCTCTCGGCATCCGCGCCTGTCACGCCCTGCTCCTGCAGCGTTGGCACATCGGGCAATTGCGGGTTCCGCCTTGGCGAGGCAATCGCGATGGCCCGCATCGTCTTCGCCTCGATCTGCTGGAACACCGATCCCATGGTGGAATTTGCCACATCGATGCGGTTGCCGACGATCTCCTGGATCAGCGGTGCCGCCCCGCGAAACGGCACATGCTGCATCTTGATACCGGTGCGCACCATGAACAATTCTGTTGACAGGTGTGACCCCGAGCCCACGCCGGTGGAGCCATAATTCATCACGCCGGGCTTTGATTTCGCCAGCGCGATCAGTTCGGGAATCGTCTTCACCGGCAGGTCATTGCTGACTACGAACACATGCTCGAACGCGCCGGGCGACGCCAGCGGGGTGAAATCCTTCACCGCATCATAGCCCGGCTCCTTCAGCAGGAACATGTTGTTGCCATGCGTCTGGTTGTTGCCGAACGTGATGACATGACCGTCCGCATCCCCCTTCGCCACCTGCCGCGTACCGATGGAGCCGGAGGCACCGCCGACATTCTCGATCACGATGTTCTGGCCCAGCGCTCCCGCCATATCCTGCGCGACGATGCGGGCAATGCCATCGGTGGGACCACCGGCGGGATAAGCCACGATCAGGCGGATCGGCTTGGTGGGGAAGGCTTGCGCGAAGGCAAAAGATGCGAACGGTACAGCGGAAGCGCCCAAAAGGGCGGAGCGGCGGGTGATCATGGCGTTTTCTCCGGGCCGCGACGGGGCGCGGCTGTGTGTTTTTGACTGACGCAAGGTCTAGCGCGGCTTGAGGAAGGCGGAAAGGGGTCACTTCACCGCCTTGAACACGCCCTCCACCTTGTCGAGAAACCGCCCGCGCTTGGCGGCGCTTGCGCTGTCCATCTGGTGCAGCGCCAGCCACAGCGTCC
>JANNFV010000537.1:0-7745 GCA_031380285.1 Hyphomicrobiales bacterium
GCAATGGTTTCTGCCGGTGGAATCAGCCGCCCATAGGCGATCAGATGGCGGGCCATCTGGTCGGCGCGAGCGCTGGAGCTTTCCAGCGCCATCAGGAGCGAGACCTTCAACTGGGCGCGCGCACGGGCCACCTCGGCCTCGCTGATGTCGTCCAGGCCCTGCATCAGGCAATCCAGCGTCACCTTCATGGCATCGCCGACGGTTTTTTCGCCCGCACCGAAATAGACACCGAACAGGCCCGTATCCGAATAGCCCCAGAGGAAGGAATAGACGGAATAGGCAAAGCCCCGCTTTTCCCGCACCTCCTGGAACAGCCGCGAGGACATGCCGCCACCCATGACGTTCACGAAGACCTGCGCCGGGTAGAAATCCGCATCGTTGTGGGAAGGCCCCTCCAGCCCGAGCAGGACATGGGCCTGTTCCAGCTTGCGGTTGATGCGCCGTTCGCCGCCGACATAGCGCGCCGAGGGGCGGGATTGTTCTGCATTCCTGACGAAGCGTGACAAGCGCGCTTCCGCTTCCTCGACGACCTGATCGTGCCGGACAGCGCCAGCCGCCGCCACGACCATGCGGTCTGCCGCGTATTCCCGCGTCAGGAAGCCGCGCAGCAGGTCGCCATCCAGCGCCCGCACGGTTTTTGGCGTGCCGAGGATCGGCAAGCCGATCTGCTGGCTGCCGAAGGCGGTTTCGGAAAACATGTCGAAGACGAGATCGTCGGGTGTATCGTCGACGGCAGCGATTTCCTGCAGCACGACACCCTTTTCCCGCTTGATCTCCTTCGCGTCGAACAGGCTGTCCGTCAGGATATCCGACAGCACATCAAGCCCGAGGGGAACATCCGTGCCCAGCAGCCGGGCGGTATAGGCCGTGGTTTCCGTGCTGGTCGCGGCGTTGATATCGCCACCGACCGCTTCGATTTCCTCGGCGATGCCCTTGGCCGAGCGGCGGCGCGTGCCCTTGAAGGCCATGTGCTCGAGGAAGTGGGCCAGGCCGTGCTCGCCCGTCCGTTCATCGCGCGAACCTGCCCCTGTGACGATGGCGAGCGAGGCCGTCTCGACATGCGGCATGGCCAGCGTGACGACGCGCAAGCCCGACGGCAATGTGGTGATTTCGGGTGTCGGATTGTTCTGTGTCACGCGGCGGCACCCTGGATGGCGCGGGCATTGGCCTCGACGAAGCGCTCGACAGCGGCCAGGTCATTGGGCAGCAGCGTCGTCCGTTCGGGATCGCTCAACAGATTGGCGAGGCGGGCGGGCAGGCCGGGTCGTTCTCCCGTGATCTGTTCCATCGCATCGGGAAACTTGGCGGGATGCGCCGTGGCGAGAATAACCTGTGGGACAGCGGATCGAGCGCTTCCGTGCTGGCAAGCGATCTCGGCGCAGGCCGTGTGCGTCTCCATGACATAACCGCTCTCTGCCTTGACCCTCCGGATAGCTGCCGCAATCTCGTCCTCGCTGCCGCGCTGCGCCCCGAATTCAGCGGTGAGCGCCTTGAACTGCCGCTCCGACAGGTCAAACCGCCGCCCCTGGGCAAGCGCCGCCATCTGGTTGCGGATCACGGTGCTGTCGCGGCCACTCGCCTCGAAGAGCCAGCGCTCGAAATTGGAGGAAATCTGGATATCCATAGAGGGTGAGGTCGTGGCGATGACCTGCTTCATCTCGTAACTGCCGGTCTTCAGCGTCCGGGCCAGGATGTCATTGCTATTGGTGGCGATGATCAGCTTCTCGATGGGCAAGCCCATCATCCGCGCCACGTGACCGGCGAAGATATCGCCGAAATTGCCGGTCGGCACCGCGAAGGACACCGGCCTGCCCGGTGCGCCCAGTGCAGCCGCCGCAACGAAGTAATAGGTGACCTGCGCAATGATGCGGCCCCAGTTGATCGAATTGACGCCGGACAGCTTCACCCGGTCGCGAAAGGCATGGTGGTTGAACATCGCCTTCACCAGCGCCTGGCAATCGTCGAATGTGCCGTCGATGGCGATGGCATGGACATTGGGCTCTGTCGGCGTGGTCATCATGCGGCGCTGCACATCCGACACGCGCCCCTCGGGGTAGAGGATGATGACATCGACGCGCTTCGATCCGCGAAAGGCTTCAACTGCTGCGCCGCCCGTATCGCCCGACGTCGCGCCCACGATGGTCGCATGCTGGCCGCGCTTGGTCAGGATATGGTCCATCAGGCGGGCCAGCATCTGCATCGCCACGTCCTTGAAGGCGAGCGTCGGGCCGTGGAAGAGTTCCAGGACGAAGGTGTTGCGGTCGATCTGCTGCAACGGCGTGACAGCCGGGTGTCCGAAGCTCGCATAGGCGTCCCTCGCCATGGTGAGGAGGTCCGCTTCCGCGATTTCACCCGCAACGAACGGCTTCAGAACCTCGACCGCCACCTCATGGAAGGGGCGTCCGGCGAAGGAGGCCATGGTGCTCTCGGACAGCTTTGGCCATGTTTCCGGGAGATAGAGCCCGCCATCGCGGGCAAGACCCGCCAGGATGGCATCGCAGAAGGAGAGCGCGGGAGCTTCGCCGCGGGTCGAGATGTAGCGCATGAGCGGCTCATTAGCATTGATTGGCTGGCGCTGTCATTCCCGTCGCAAGGGCTTGTGCCAATCGACAAACCGCACCATCTGGTGCAGAAAGAGGCATTCTGGCGAATGAGCTGACTTCTCGCCTCCACGGAGACCATCATGGCCGATATCAACACCTGGATCGACAGCGAACTGAAATCCAACGACGTCGTGCTGTTCATGAAGGGCACGCCGCAATTCCCGATGTGCGGGTTCTCGGGCCAGGTCGTGCAGATGCTCGACTATCTCGGGCTGACCTACAAGGGTCACAACGTGCTGGAGAACGCTGAGTTGCGCGATGGCATCAAGGCCTACACCAACTGGCCGACCATTCCGCAGCTCTACGTCAAGGGCGAATTCGTCGGCGGCTGCGACATCGTGCGAGAGATGTTCCAGTCGGGCGAATTGCAGAGCCATCTGGCCGAGAAGGGCGTTCCGCTTCCTGCCAAGGCGGGTTGAGCTTTTGGGACGTCATGGCCGGGCTTGACCCGGCCATCCATGCTTTTGCAGCAGGTGTTGAAACGTGGATACCCGGATCAAGTCCGGGCATGACGGACCGGGCAAAGGTTCAGCGCGGCCTGGCCTTCACGTTCACCACGCCCGGTATGCCCACCACTGCGGTGACGATGCCATCGGCGTCGAGACCTGCATCGTGGTAGAGCGCATCGACGCTGCCGTGATCCTGGAAACGGTCTGGCAGCGTCAGCGTGCGCACCTTCAGGCCGTTGTCGAGCAGGCCCATGGCGGCCAGCGCGTGCAGAACCTGCGCACCAAAGCCCCCGGTTGACCCTTCTTCCGCCGTGATCAGCACATCGTGTTGCGTGGCGAGCGCGCGCAGCAGGTCGAGGTCCAGTGGCTTGGCAAAACGCGCATCTGCAACGCTGGTCGACAGGCCGCGTGATTCGAGTTCATCCGCCGCACGCAGGCATTCCTGCAGGCGTGTGCCATAGGACAGGAGGGCTATCCGGTTGCCCGTATCCCGGCTTGCCTGGCGAAGCATGCGGCCCTTGCCGATCTCCAGCACCTGGCCTTCATCCGGGATATCGACGCCGACGCCATCGGCCCGGGGGAAGCGGAAGGCGATTGGTCCCGCATCATAGGCTGCGGCTGTCGCCACCATATGCACCAGTTCTCCCTCATCAGCTGGCGCCATCACCACCATGTTGGGCAGGCAGCAGAGATAGGCGATGTCGAACGCGCCGCAATGGGTCGGCCCGTCCGGTCCGACATGGCCGGCACGGTCGAGCGCGAAGCGCACGGGGAGTTTCTGCAGGGCCACATCATGCACGATCTGGTCGTATCCACGCTGCAGGAAGGTCGAGTAGATCGCCACGAAGGGCTTGATGCCATCCGCTGCCATGCCTGCCGCAAAGGTCACGCCGTGCTGTTCGGCGATGCCGACATCGAACATCCGGTGGGGGAATTCCTTGCCGAAGGCGTCCATGCCCGTGCCGGTCGGCATGGCTGCCGTGACGCCGACGATCCGGTCGTCCTTGCGGGCTTCCTTGATCAGGCTGTTGGCGAAAATCTTGGTGTAGCTCGGCGCATTGGCGGCAGGCTTCACCTGCTGTCCCGTCTCGATGTCGAACCGTGCCACGCCATGGTAATTGTCCGGCGCGATCTCGGCGGGCTTGTAGCCCTTGCCCTTCTGGGTGATCACGTGGATCAGCACCGGGCCATCCTGGATCGCCTTCACGTTCTCGAGGATCGGCACGAGATAGTCGAGATTGTGGCCATCGACAGGGCCGATATGGATGAAGCCCAGTTCCTCGAACAGGGTGCCGTTGGTGATGTAGCCGCGTGTGTGTTCCACGGCCCGTGTCACGGCATCGTCGATGGTCTTGCCGAATTTCTTCGAGACCCGCTTGCCGACATCGCGCAGCGACATGAAGGTCTTGCCGGTGAACAGGCGCGTCAGATAGTTCGACAGCGCACCAACCGGTGGCGAAATCGACATCTCGTTGTCGTTGAGGATGACGATGAGGCGGCTGTTGGAGGCGCCTGCGTTGTTCATCGCCTCATAGGCCATGCCGCCGGTCAGCGAGCCGTCGCCGATCACGGCAATGACGTTGCGCTTCTCGCCCTTGAGATCACGCGCCGCCGCAAAGCCTGCCGCCGCCGAGATCGAGGTGGAGGCATGCGCCGCACCGAACGGATCGTATTCGCTCTCCGCCCGCTTGGTGAAGCCCGAGAGTCCGCCGGGCTGGCGCAATGTGCGGATATGCTTGCGCCGCCCCGTCAGGATCTTGTGGGGGTAGCATTGATGCCCGACATCCCAGACCAGCTTGTCGTCGGGCGTGTTGAAGACATGGTGCAGCGCCACCGTGAGTTCCACCACGCCAAGGCCCGCGCCCAGATGCCCACCAGTGACCGAGACGGCGCTGATCGTCTCCTGCCGCAGTTCATCCGCCAACTGCTTCAACTGCTCGATGCTGAGATCGCGCGTGTCGGCGGGAACATGAACCCGGTCAAGCAGGGGAGTTCTGGACATCGGCTTTACCTTTCGGGCGTTCTGGTCGTCACTGATAACACCGCCGGGTGGGAGCGGCGATACGTAGGTTTGCAAGGGATACACGTGCTGATGGCGGTGGCTGAACTGTGGCCGATTTCCGCAGGATCAGCGCATTTCTCGCAAGCCTGTCGAGGAAAGCGTGGAGCGCGGCCCGTGGATGAAGGTCCAGCGGGGCAAGCTGCCGGGTGAGCCGCGCGACAAGGCGCGTTCGTGCACGCGATGCCTGTCCATCCCTTTGGCGGCCCGGCTCGCCGTTGCCTTCAGCGTTGCGCCTGGGCGATCCACCACAGCGATCGGCATCAGCCGGGCGATCTCCCGCCAGCCCTGCCAGTGGTGGAACTGGATCAGGTTGTCCGCCCCCATGATCCAGACGAACCGGACGCCGGGGCAGCGCCGCTTCAGATAGCGCAGTGTGTCCAGCGTGTAGCGCGTGCCGATGCTGGCCTCGAAGCCGGTGATGTCCACCATGGGTTCGGGCATGAGGGTGCGACAGGCCGTCATGCGCTGTTCCTGCGAAGGCAGCTCGCGTGTGTCCTTCAACGGGTTGCCCGGCGTGACGATCCACCAGACGCGGTCCAGCCCCAGGCGACGCAAGGCGGTCAGCGTCACCAGCCTGTGGCCCGCATGCGGCGGATTGAACGATCCGCCGAAGAGGCCGATGCGCAGGCCGGGAGCATGGCGGGGGAGGGAGGGAAGCGCCATCGCCTAACAGGAAACCATTGCCGCATCAGCCTTGTGCGTCCTTCGAGGCTCGCCTTTGGCTCGCACCTCAGGATGAGGCAAAACTGAGCGACGCATCTGCAAAACACGACGGCCCTCATCCTGAGGTGCGAAGCGTAGCGGAGCCTCGAAGGACGCACAGCGACGTTGCGGCGCCACCATCACGCCCTCACTTGCCCCGTTCCCCTGATGCGGTACTTGAACGCGCAGAGCTGATCGACGCCCACCGGACCGCGCGCGTGCATGCGCCCCGTGGCAATGCCGATCTCGGCACCGAAACCGAATTCGCCACCGTCAGCGAACTGGGTGGATGCGTTGTGCATAGTGATGGCGCTATCGACCTCCGCCAGGAAACGCTCGGCCGCCGCCTGATCCTCGGTGATGATCATGTCGGTGTGGTGCGAGCCGAAGCGCTCGATATGGTCGATGGCGGCGTCCAGTCCATCCACCACCTTGGCCGCGATGATGCTGTCGAGGAACTCGTGGCCGAAATCCTCGGGGGCGGCAGCGACCACGCCTTGGACAGCGCTGCGCACGGTCTCGTCACCGCGCACTTCGCAGCCCGCCGCCAGCAGCATCTCGACGATGGGCTTGAGATGCGTGGCCACAACGGCACGATCGATCAGCAGCGTCTCCGCTGATCCGCAGACTCCGGTGCGCCGCATCTTCGAATTGAGTACCAGCGTTTTGGCCTTTTCCAGGTCCGCTGCCGCATGGACATAGACATGCACGATGCCATCGAGATGCGCGAAGACCGGCACCCTCGCTTCCGCCTGCACGCGGGCCACGAGCGATTTGCCGCCGCGCGGCACGATGACGTCGAGGTTGCCGCCAAGCCCCTTCAACATCTCACCCACGGCAGCGCGGTCCTTCGTCGGCACACGCTGGATGCAATCCTCCGGCAAGCCAGCCGCCTTCAACCCATCCACAAGGCAGGCATGGATGGCGGCGGAGGAATGATAGCTGTCGGAGCCACCGCGCAGCACAGCCGCATTGCCCGCCTTGAGACACAGCGCACCGGCATCCGCCGTCACGTTGGGGCGGCTCTCGAAGATGACGCCAATGACACCCAGCGGGGTCGCCACGCGCTCAATCCACATCCCGTTGGGCCGCTGCCAGCGCTCCAGCACCTTGCCGACGGGATCGGGGAGCGCGGCGACTGTTTCCAGCCCTTCCGCAATGGCGTCGATGCGCTTGCCATCCAGCACGAGGCGATCCACGAACGCCGCCGTCATGCCGCCGCGCCGGGCCTCGGCGACATCGATGGCGTTGGCCTCGATGATCTCGGCTGCACGCAAGCGCAGCGCCTTGGCTGCTTCTTGCAACGCCATGTTCTTCTGGTCCGCGCCGGCAAGCGCCAGCACACGTGCTGCTGCCCGTGCCTTCTGGCCAAGCGCCACCATCTCGGTCGCAAGCTTTGCGCCGTCGCCCACAAAATCGGATGGCTTGATCTGCCGGTTCATGCCATTTGCCTGTTCAAGATTCTGCTGCCTCACCAATCAACACCAGGTCGTCCCGGTGGATCATGGACGAGCGGCCTGAATAGCCCAGAATCTTTTCGATGTCGCGGGTGCTGGCACCCAGAATTGCACGGGCCTCCACGGCATCATACCCCGCAAGACCGCGCCCGACCTCGCCGCCATCGGGACCGCGCACCAGGATCGCATCGCCGCGCTCAAAGCTGCCCTCGACCTGGCGCATTCCGGCGGGCAACAGGCTCTTGCCCTGATGCAGTGCCCTGATCGCACCGTCATCGACCACCACCGCGCCCTGCACGTCGAGGCTGCCGCCGATCCAGCGCTTGCGGGCACTGACGGGATCGGAGGGGGTGAGAAACCAGGTGCAGTTCGCGCCATCGGCGACAGCTTGCACCGGGTTCAGGCGCTTGCCATTGGCAATGATCATGGCTGCACCGCCCGACACCGCGATCTTGGCCGCCTCGATCTTGGT
>JANNFV010000544.1:0-5087 GCA_031380285.1 Hyphomicrobiales bacterium
GCTCAGGCACGCATCGGGTGATATCAGCGAGTGGGCAAGGCGTGTACGCGAACTGAGGGATGAGGAAGGCTTTCAAATTCTCACGCACAATGACCGTTCCGACCTCAAGCCCGGTCAGTACCTGCTCGAGTCCGCAAAGCCTATCCCTGCCTTTGCCCGCGCGATCTCAAAAGAAACAAGGGCTTTGGTCCTTGATCGCAATGGGTTCACCTGCCAGCAATGTGGCGCTGTTGCCGGAGAGGCTCACCTCTACGACGCAGGGCGAAAAACGAGGCTTCACATCGGCCATGTCGTCGACAAAAGCATGGGTGGTTCGGATGAAGCCAGTAATTTGCGGGCGATATGCTCGGTTTGCAATGAAGGTTCAAAGAATCTGACCCTTGACCGGCCTTCCGTGCAAAAACTCCTAATCCAAATTCGCCGCGCTACAGGAGGTGACCAGCTCAAAGTGCTGGAATGGTTGTTGTTGAAGTTTCCAAATCACGCAAAAAATTAGGGCATCACCCCCGCTCGTCGCTGATCACCTTGCCATCGTTCGGCAGGCTTCCCGGCTTCACCAGTTCCACCGCGCCCTTGAGCTTGAGCACGCGAGCGAGCGTTTCGGCTACCGTGTCGGCAAGCCCGGGCGCTGCCCCCTGTGCTTCCGCCCGCAGCACCATCACATCCTGCTCGTTGGCGCGAGACACCACGAGGCGCAGGCGACCCAGCTCAGGGTGGCGTTTGGCAATGGCATCGACCTGTGCGGGATCGACGAACATGCCCTTCACCTTGGTGCGCTGGTCGGCGCGGCCCATCCAGCCCGCAAGCCTCCGGTTGGTGCGCCCGCAGGGGGAAATGCCCGGCAGGAACTTGGAGAGGTCGCCCGTGCCGAGCCGCAGCAGCGGATACTCCTCGTTGAGCCGGGTCACGACGATCTCGCCCACTTCGCCATCCTGCACGGGGTCATCGGTGCCGGGGCGGACGATCTCGACGATCAGCCCCTCGTTGCAGATCAACCCCTGTCGCGCTTCGCTCTCGTAGGCAACGACACCGAGATCGGCGGTGGCGTAGCTCTGATAGGCATCGACGCCCAGTTTCTTCACCTCGGCCTGCAGCGAGGGCGGGAAGGCTGCGCCCGAGACCATGGCTTTCCTGATGCAAGAGATGTCGGCCTTCGCTTCCGCCGCCTTGTCGAAGAGGATTTTGAGGAAATCCGGCGTGCCGCAATAAGCTGAAGGGCGGAACATCGCGATGGCCTGCAATTGCTGCTCCACATTGCCCGGTCCGGCGGGAATCACCGCGCATCCCAGGGCCTGAGCAGCAGAATCCATGATGAAACCGCCCGGCGTGAAGTGATAGCTGAAGGTATTGAGCACCACGTCTCCCTTGGTAAACCCTGCCGCTGCGAGAGACCGTGCCGCACCCCACCAGTCCATGTAGATGCCTTCCGGATCGGCGATGGGTCCAGGCGAGATCAGCAGGCGCGCGAGTTGCCCAGGCTTCACCGTCACGAGGCCGGCAAAGGGCGGTGCCGCCTGCTGCATTGCCAGCAGGTCCGATTTGCGCAGCACCGGCACGGCGGCCAGCGCTGCCCTGTCCTTCAAGCCCTTGATATTGATGCCCTTGAGCTGCTTTCGAAGCGCGGGCGCCTTGCCCTTGGCAAACTCGAGCAGGGCGCGGAGATCCTTGAATTGGCTCTTCTCGCGCTTGTCGGGTGGCGCGATGTCAAGCTTGTCGAGAATGGGCATCGAAGCCTCCGAGAGAAGCAGGAGAAAGAGCAAATATCCGATTGATGGGTCGTGACCCTAGCTTGCAGCCAGGCCTTTGGCGATGCGCTCGATGCGCTCGGACAGCGCGGTCACGGCCTCTGCAGTCCGCCGGTCGCGGTCATCCTGGCCTTTGTCGGCAGCAGCGAGTGTTTCGCGCATGGCAGCCGTTTCCGCCTCGGCTGCAGCGGTCTTGCGGCGCAGTTCCATGATCTCGTCGGCAGCCGTGATGGCCGCCATGATGGTCAGGCGCATGTCGCCGATCTCGCCGAAGGACGTGCGCATTTCCTGGACGCGGCCATCGAAATAAGTCGCCAGTCCCTCCAGATGCGCTTCCTCGCCATCCTCGCAGGCCATGCGATACGCCTTGCCGTCGATGGTGACCGTCACCTGTCCCATGTCAGGCGTCCTTTTCTGCCGGTGCTGGTTCGGTCGAAGACTGATCCAGAGCGCCCGTCACGAGATCAATGGCCCGGTCAATCCGGCCCGAGAGTTCGTCCTGGGCGGCTTCCAGCGCCCGTCCCCGCGATAGTGCCTGGTCCAGCAACTCGGCAAGCTTGGCGCGATCGCCGCGCATCAGTTCCAGTTCGGTCGAGCGCGCCGCATCGTTGCGGTCGCCGGAAAGACGTCGGGCGGCAGCAGCATCAAGAAGATCGATGGCGGAGCCAAGACGCTGCAACGCCGATGCAAGGGGAAGGGACGCGTCATTCATGGGGCAATCGATACCATCATCAAGCGTCAGGGAAACTCTTCGCGAGTCAATATCTTATCTCCTCAAGCCTAGAATCCACCGCAACGCCTCGTCAACGCCGGAAGCGTTGGTATCCCATGAAAAATGCAGGCCGTGATTGGCATCTGAACCCGATTGCCCAACCAAGGAAGGGGTTTATCACGCTGCTGATTTGTAATATTGCACCGCAGCAAATTCGTGTTTCACGGACTTGAAGGGATTGCGGCATGACCGAGCGAAACGGCGCTGAACACGCTCCGACGCGGCCACTGGCACAGCGCGTCGCACTTGTGACCGGCGCATCATCCGGCCTTGGTGCGCATTTCGCCAAACTGCTGGCAGCGGACGGCATCGGCACGCTGGCGCTCGCGGCGCGACGCACGGACAAGCTCAATGCGGTTGCGGAGGAATGCATGCGCCTTGGCGCGGGCCGCGTCATTGTCCTGCCGCTCGATGTCACGGACGAAGCCAGCATCCACAATGTCTTCGCCACGATCTCCAAGGGCGAGCGACGGCTGGATATACTGGTGAACAATGCCGGGATTGCCGATACAGCCGCTGCGCTCGACACCTCGATGCAGGATTTCGACCGGGTCATGGATGTCAATCTGCGCGGCGTCTGGGCCTGCGCGGTGGAGTCGGCGCGGCTGATGAAGGCATCGGGAGGCGGAGATATCGTCAACATTGCCTCGATTCTCGGCCTGCGCGTGGCCAACAATGTTGCGCCTTACGCCATTTCCAAGGCTGGCGTGGTGCAGATGACCAAGGCGCTGGCGCTGGAATGGGCCCGCCATGATATCCGCGTGAACGCGCTCGCGCCGGGCTATGTCGAGACCGAGATCAACGACGACTTCTTTCGCTCCGACGCGGGCGAGAAGCTGATCAAGCGGGTTCCCATGCGCCGGATTGGGCAATTGGCCGATCTCGATGCGCCGTTCCGCCTGCTGGCGCACGGCGTGTCCCGCTACCTCACGGGCGCAATCATCACGGTTGATGGCGGGCATTCCATCAATTCACTGTAGCGGCAATTCCCAATCATCCTTGTTTTCCAGTCCATCCCGGTGAATTGCGGCTTGCCACACGCCGCGGTTTTGCGGACAGTTGGTGCCTGACGAAGCGGGCAGTGATCCGTGAAGCTGGTGACCGGGAGACGACAGGCAATGGCAAGGAAACCCACCAAGGCGCAGATTGATCGGCTGCGCTCCCGCGCCTGGTTCAACAACCCCGCCAACATCGACATGACGGCGTTGTATATCGAGCGCACCATGAATTTCGGCCTCTCAAGGGAAGAGTTGCAGTCTGGCCGTCCGATCATCGGCATCGCCCAGACCGGCTCCGACATCGCGCCCTGCAACCGCCACCACATCGAGCTGTCCCCACGCATCCGCGATGGCATCCGCGAGATGGGCGGTGTTCCCTTTGAATTTCCGATCCATCCGATCCAGGAGACATGCAAGCGCCCGACAGCCAGCCTCGACCGCAACCTGCAATATCTCTCGCTCGTCGAAATTCTCTATGGCTATCCGCTGGACGCCGTCGTTCTCACCACCGGCTGCGACAAGACCACGCCCGCACAGATCATGGCGGCGGCAACGGTCGATATTCCGGCCATCGTGCTCTCCGGTGGTCCCATGCTGAACGGCTGGCACAACAACGAACGGACGGGGTCCGGCACCATCGTCTGGAAAGCCCGGGAACTGCACGCCGGTGGCAAGCTGGACGATGCGGGCTTTGTGGAACTGATCGCCTCTTCCGCCCCCTCCGCCGGACATTGCAACACCATGGGCACGGCTTCCACCATGAACAGCCTGGCGGAAGCGCTGGGCATGAGCCTGCCGGGCTGTGCCGCCATTCCCGCGCCTTATCGCGATCGTTACGAGATGGCCTATCGCACGGGCCAGCGCATCGTGGACATGGTCTGGGAAAACCTGACACCCTCCAAGGTTTTGACCCGCGCCGCGTTCGAGAACGCCATCAAGGTGAACTCTGCCATCGGCGGCTCCACCAACGCACCCGTTCATCTCAACGCGATTGCGCGCCATATCGGCGTGGAACTCACCAACGACGATTGGGAAAAGTTCGGCTACGATATCCCGCTGCTCGTCAACATGCAGCCCGCTGGGGAGTATCTCGGCGAGGAGTATTACCGCGCTGGCGGCGTGCCTGCTGTGATTGCCGAACTGATCAAGGCGGGCAAGATCGACAAGACCCATCTGACGGTGAACGGCAAGACCCTGCATGCCAACTGCGAGGGGCGCTTCACCAACAATCCCAAGGTCATCCTCCCCTTCGCCAAACCGATGCGCAAGCTGGCGGGGTTCCTCAACCTCAAGGGCAACCTCTTCGTCCGCGGCATCATGAAGATGAGCGTGATCTCCGAGGAATTCCGCAAGCGCTATCTCTCCAACCCGAAGGATCCGATGGCCTTCGAGGGCAACGCCATGGTCTTCGATGGCCCGGAGGATTATCACCACCGCATCGATGATCCGAAGCTGAAGATGGACGAGAACACGCTGCTCTTCATGCGCGGGGCAGGCCCCGTGGGATATCCGGGTGCGGCGGAGGTGGTGAACATGCGGCCTCCATCCTACCTGATCAAGAAGGGCATCACC
>JANNFV010000549.1:0-2680 GCA_031380285.1 Hyphomicrobiales bacterium
CCTCAGGATGAGGTGGTGCCGGGGGTCGCATGTGTCCTCGCGCCAATGCAATTCTCTTCGTTCCTCATCCTGAGGTGCGAGCGAAGCGAGCCTCGAAGGACGCACAACACCGATGTCGAACCATCCAAAGCCCGCTTTTTCCCGCCGCACCCTCGCCGCCCAGGCCATGGGGAAGATCGATGCGGGAACCATGGGCATCGTACCGCCCATCCACGTCACCACGACCTTCATCCGCGATGACGACAATCAATACCGCACGGGCAACATCTATGGCCGCCCCGACAATGCCACGGTGCGCGAGGCCGAGCACATCATCGCCATGCTGGAAGGTGCGCCTGAGGCGCTGGTCTTCGGCTCCGGCATGGCATCGGCCATCGCCTGCTTTCTGGCACTCGCCCCAGGCGATCATGTCGTGGCTCCCAATGTCATGTACTGGGCCTTGCGCAACTGGCTGCTCACGGAAGGCAAGCACTGGGGCCTCGCCGTCTCGTTCGTTGACATGACCGACCTGAACGCGACCAAGGCCGCAGTGACGCCAAGAACAAAGCTCATCTGGGCGGAAACGCCAGCCAATCCGCTGTGGTCCATCACCGACATTGCGGCGGTCGCACAGATTGCCCACAAGGCGGGCGCCAAGCTGGCAGTGGATTCGACCTGCGCTACGCCGATCCTGTCACAGCCCCTGGCGCTGGGTGCCGATATCGTCATGCATGCGGCGACAAAGTATCTCAACGGGCATTCTGATGTGCTGGCCGGAGCGCTCGCCTGCCGCACGCCAGATGGGTATTGGGACCGCATCAAGATGGTGCGCAAGAACGTCGGCGCGATCCTGGGGCCTTTCGAGGCCTTCCTGCTGATCCGCGGCATGCGCACGCTCGACCTCAGGGTGCGTGCGGCCTGCGCCAACGCCATGGACCTGGCGGAACGGTTTTCGCGCCATCCCCATGTCAAAGCCGTGCTTTATCCCGGACTCAAGGGGGATGCAGGCCATGCCGTTGCCAGCAAACAGATGCAGGGCGGCTTCGGCGGCATGCTGTCGATCCGGGTGAAGGGCGGCGAGGCTGGTGCCATCCGCACCGCCAAGGAGGTGCAGTTGTGGAAGCGCGCGACATCGCTGGGGGGTGTCGAAAGCCTGATCGAGCACCGGGCCTCCATCGAAGGACCAGGATCGCCCTGCCCGACCGATCTGCTGCGCCTGTCCACCGGCATCGAAAGCCCGGAGGATCTGTTCGCTGATCTGGACCAGGCCCTGAAACGCGCACACAACTGACGCATAACCCCGTGACAACTGTGAATTCCGCGCTAGGTTAGAAACCTTGAGGCCGCTGGTGCGGCAGCATCTCGGGAGAGTCACATGATCAAACACACATTCGCGCTGACCGCAGCGCTTCTCGCCAGCACGCTTCTGACATCCTTTTCCGCCGAGGCACGGCAGTTGCGCTGGGCACGTTCGCAGGACGCCACCACGCTGGACCCGCATTCCGGCAACACCGGACCAAACCACGTGCTGATGCACAACATGTATGAGCCGCTGGTGATCCGCGGCTTTGACGGAAAGCTCGTGGGTGCGCTCGCGACATCGTGGCGGGTGCTGCCGACCGACCCCACGGTGTGGGAGTTCAAGCTGCGCCCCGGCGTGAAGTTCCACAACGGTGCCACCATGACCGCCGACGACGTGGTGTTCTCGATGGAGCGGGCCAAGAAGCCTGCGGCTGACATGAAGTCGCTGCTGGTCTCGGTGCAATCCATCACCAAGGTCGATGACCTGACCGTGCAGCTCAAGACCAATGGTCCCAACGCGCTGCTCGTCAACAACCTCACCAACCTTGCCATCATGAACAAGGCGTGGGCAGAGGCCAACAATGCGGCTGATCCGCAGAACCTGACGCAAAAGGTGGAAAACGGTGCGACGCTCGCCGCCAACGGTACCGGCCCTTACAGCCTGGTGTCGCGCCAGCCCGATGTCCAGACCACCATGAAGGCGTTCGATGGCTACTGGGGCAAGGCCGACATCAAGAATGGCTTCACCGAGATCGTCTATCGCCCGATCAAGGAGAATGCCACGCGCATCGCGGCGCTCCTCTCGGGCGAAGTCGATTACGTGCAGGATCTGCCGCCGCAGGATATCCAGCGCCTGCAGACGACGGACGGCATCACGGTCAATGCCGGAGCCGAGAACCGCTCGATCTTCTTCGGCATGAATGTCGGCATCCCGGAACTGCGTGGCTCCGACGTGAAGGGCAAGAACCCCTTCGCCGAGTTGAAGGTGCGCCAGGCCGTCAACATGTCGATCAACCGCGAGGCGATCCAGCGCATCACCATGCGCGGGCAGTCGACGCCGCAGGGCACCATCGCCACGCCGTTCATCAACGGCTATACCAAGGAGATTGATACATGGCCGAAGCCTGATGTGGCGGCAGCCAAGGCCCTGCTGGCCGAGGCGGGATATCCCAACGGCTTCTCGGTGACGCTGCATTGCACCAATGACCGCTATGTCAACGACGAGGGCATCTGCCAGTCAGCCGTGTCGATGCTGGGACAGATCGGCATCAAGGCAACCCTGGTGGCGCAGTCGCTGCGCGTGCATTTCCCCGGCATCCAGAAGGGCGAGTATGACTTCTACCTGCTGGGCTGGGGCATACCCACCTTCGACAGCCACTACGTGTTCAACGATCTCTAC
>JANNFV010000550.1:0-3815 GCA_031380285.1 Hyphomicrobiales bacterium
CGGTTGGTGGCGCCCATGCCCTTGTCGCGGTTGAAGGTGGCGAGCAGCGCTTTCAGAGAATCCGAGCTTTCGCCCGTGCCTGCCGACCATCCCACCAGAATCACGGAGAACTCGGGCAGATTGCCAGGGGCACCCTGTGACGCACGCGAGAAGAAGTTGGCGGGCGGCATGGTCTCGACCTCGACCTCGAGGCCCAGGCGGGTCCACATCTGCGCCACCGCCTCGATGATCTTGGTGTCATTGAGGTAGCGCCCATTGGGGCCGTGCAACTTCACCTTGAAGCCGTTTGCCAGACCTGCATCCGCCAGCAGCTTCTTGGCACCGTCGAGATTGAAGGCGAGCGGCTTCAGCTTCTTGGACGTCCCGAAGAACTGCTCGGGCAGCAACTGTCCCGCTGGAATCGCTTCCTTTTCCATGATGCGGTCAACGATGGCAGGGCGGTTGATGGACATGGACAAGGCCTGACGCACGCGCTTGTCGCGCAGCGGGTTCTTGATCTCAGAGCCATCCTTGGCGCGGATGAAAGGCGACACCTCGCGGAAATGATCCATGTGGAAATAGATGACACGGTTCGAGACCGTGCTCACCACGGTCATGTTGGTGTTGGCCTTGAGCCGCTCGACATCGGCCGTCGGCACGTTCTCGATCAGGTCCACGTCGCCCGCCAGCAAAGCGGCCACGCGGGTGGGCGCCGAGGTCATGAAGCGGAAAGTGGCCTTGTCCCAGGCTGGCTTTGGACCCCAGTAGCCATCGTACCGGGTGAGCGTGACGCGATCCCCGGGCTTGTACTCTGTATACTTGAACGGACCTGTGCCACCCGCCGCGCATTTGCCAGCGTTGAAGTCCTCGGTCGTCGTCTCCTTGCAGGCCTTCGAGATCACACCGAAGGTCGAAAGGTCTGTCGGCACCAGCGGAGCAGGAGCCGCCGTCTTGATCCGGATCGTGTGGCTGTCGACCTTTTCCAGGGTCTTGCCACGGACATAGGCCGCGAAGGACGAGGGGCTCTTGGGAACGTTGGGCGCACGCTCGAAGGTTGCAACCACATCATCCGCAGTGAATTCCGAACCATCGTGGAACTTCACGCCCTTGCGCAGCTTGAACTCCCAGGTCGTGTCATCCACCGCCTTCCAGCTCTCGGCCAGCAGGGGCACCAGCGCCTGGTTCTTGTCCTGCCCGATCAGCGGCTCATAGACCTGGCGGGCCAGCATGTTGTTGGGCGTGAGGTTGTGGTAGTGCGGATCGGCCGAGCTTGGCTCGGCGGAAATGCCGATGCGCAGTTCCTGCGCCGCGGCGGCCTGCGCCATCAGCATGACTGCGGTGGCCAGCAAAAGTGATTTTGGCTTGATCATCTCATGTCTCCCTTCGGCGCCACCTTCCCTCCCGGGTTCTGGGGCGCGATCCTCATCAATCTGCATTCCCGGCTGCGGGATGCAAGCACGAACCCGGCCAAGATGCCGGGTTACGGCTGCAACATTCGGTTGACAGGTCTATATATGCAGAAATAACATTTGAAACATCAATTCATATAACTAAAAAGCATTGAAATATGCGAAACAGCAGCGGCGAGCGCGACAAACGACCGAGCTTCCGGGAGCTTGAGGCGCTGCACGCCATGGTCGAGGCGCGCAAGACGACGTCTGCCGCGGCCAAGCTGGGGGTCTCGCAACCCGCCATCTCGCGGGCAATCCATGATCTCGAGGCGCGGATGGGCAAGGCACTGTTTCGCAGGGAAGGCGGGCGATTGTTGCCCACGGCAGATGCGGTGCTGCTCTATCAGCAGAGCCTGCCGGTGTTCGAGACATTGGCCAGCTTGGGACGGGACAGCACGCAAGGCACCGCGCAGCCCGTCCGGGTGATCGCGCCACCCACCATCGCCCACCGTTTCCTGCCGGAAATCGTGGCGGCGTTCCTGGCGGCGGAGCCGGACGTGCGGATGCTGATCGAGGTCGGCACTACGTCCGACGTCATCGCCAGCATGGCGGACGGCAAGTATGATTTTGGCATCACGGATGCGCAACTGCATCACCCGGCCATCGTCTTCGAGCCTTTCCGGCGCTCCACGGCTCACGCCATCCTGCGGTCGGATCACCCGCTCGCCAGCAAGCTGGAACTCACCCTGAATGACCTGAACGGGCAGCGTTTCATTGCGCTGACACGCAGGTTCTCCGTCCGCAGCACGCTGGATCGCATCTTCAAGGATGGGGGCGGCGGGCCCGAGATCGTGGCGGAGGCCGCAACATCCGCCATCGCCTATGAACTGGTGCGCCGGGGCCTGGGCATGACCATCATCAACCCGTTCCCCGTGGCCTTCGCCCGTGATCCGGACATGGTGATCCGGCCCTTTGTGCCGAAGGCATCGTTCGAGACCTGCTTCGTCCTGTCCACCGCCGGACCGCCGCCGCAACATGCGCGACGCTTCATGGATTTCCTGCGCCGTCACCAAAGAGATGACGGCTTCTCCACACCGATCCGCTGAAAGACCCGATCATGACCACCACGGCAAAGACCCTTGATATCCTCGAAGCCCTCGTGGCCTTCGACACCACGAGCCGCAACAGCAACATCCCCTGTGCCGACTGGATCGTGGCGTATCTGGCAAAGCACGGGGTCGAAACCGAGGTCTTCGTCAATGCGGAGGGCGACAAGCACAACCTCTACGCCATCATCGGGCCGAAGGACGTGCCAGGATTCGTGCTCTCGGCCCATACCGACGTGGTGCCTGTCGATGGCCAGGCATGGAGCACGGACCCGTTCAAACTGGCGGTGAAAGACGGCAAGGCCTATGGCCGTGGCGCTTGCGACATGAAGGGATTCCTGGCCTGCACGCTCGCCATGGTGCCAGCCATGGTGGCGGCCAACCTGAAGACGCCGATCCACCTCGCCTACAGCTACGACGAGGAGGTGGGCTGCACCGGCGTGCGCGACATGCTGGTGCATCTGGCCCCGCGCGAGCCGAAACCTGTCGCTGCCTTCATTGGCGAACCGTCGTCGATGCAGGTCATCATCGGGCACAAGGGCGGTCAGCGCGTGATCTGCACGGTTTCGGGCAAAGCCGCGCATTCGTCACTGGCACCGCACGGCGTCAACGCCGTGGAATACGGCGCAAGGCTTGTGGCCAGGATCAAGGACATGGCGGAGGCGCAGGAAGCGACTGGCGCGCGCGATGCGCTCTATGACGTGCCGCATTCCACGCTTCACACCGGCATCTTCGCCGGCGGCACTTCGCCCAACATCGTGCCGCACCACGCCGAGATTTCTTTCGAATGCCGCAACATCAGCGCGGATGATCCGATGACCTACATCAACGCCATCATGCGCTATGCGAAGGAGGAGCTGGAGCCAAGGATGCAGCGCATCGAACCGACGGCCGGCTTCACCTTCGAGCTTCGCCCGACCTTGCCTGCGCTTGAAACAGCGCCGGACCACATCGCCGTAACAATGGCGAAGCGGCTGGCCGGGCGCAACGACCATGCAAAAGTCGCCTATGGCACGGAAGCCAGCCTGTTCCAGTCGATGGCAGGCATTCCCTCCGTGGTGGTCGGCCCGGGCGATATCGACCAGGCGCACAAACCCGACGAGTGGATTCTCGTGTCAGACCTCGAGAAATGCAACGGCTTCATCCGGCGCTTGATTGATGAGTGTCGTGCGTGAGATGAAGACGGTGCCGTCATCCTGCCAGTTTGAGTGCTGATTGGTGTTGCATCAGCGTTGTGCGTCCTTCGAGGCTCGCTTCGCTCGCACCTCAGGATGAGGTGGTGCCGGGGGTCGCATGTGTCCTCGCGCCAATGCAATTCTCTTCGTTCCTCATCCTGAGG
>JANNFV010000558.1:0-4166 GCA_031380285.1 Hyphomicrobiales bacterium
GGCATCCAGATCGAGATTCTCGATGACGCAGCGCCCCAGCTTGTTGATCGCCTTCTGCAAGGGGGGCTCGACGCAGCGATCATCTGCATTGACGGTAAATCCGATGAGCGGATGCACCTGCAACCGCTTTTCAAGGAGCAGATGAAGATCGTCGTTTCGCCCGGCCACCGGTTGGCACAGCAGAACGAGATCCGCATCGAGCATCTTGACGGCGAACGCTACCTGGAGCGCATCAACTGCGAGATCGCCTCCCGCATCGGACAATTGTTCGATGACCAGGGTGTTACGGACGAAACGGTTTGCCGCAGCGAACGTGATGATTGGATCATCGAGATGGTCGCCGCCGGTTTGGGCTATGCTTGCATGCCTGGCAGCAGCATCCATCACGGCGGCGTCGTGGCCCGCCCGCTGGCCGATCCAGAGATCTGGCGGAAAGTTCACCTCGCAACAGTGCGTGGTCGGCCCCATTCGTCGGCGGTCGGCGCGCTCGTGCGGGAAGTGATGGCCACGGAATGGCTGGGCAAGAAAGCTCTTGCACGCAAGCGCGCAGCAGAGCTTCCCGATTACGATTTCGATTGAGGCTCGCGCAGCCCGGTGATCAGTCGTGCGCCGCGCTGGAAGGTGATGTAACTCCACGCCCAGCTGGCGGCGACAATGAAGCGATTCCTGAAACCGATCAGGAAATAGACATGGGCGACGCACCAGATCACCCAGGCGACCCAGCCCGAGAGCTTGAGCTTGCCGATATGCACCACGGCGCTCTTTCGTCCGATTGTCGCCATCGAGCCGCTGCTGCGATAGCGAAAGTCGGGCAGGGAACGCCCCGCAAGACGGGCTGTGATCAGTCGGCTCACGTGCACCCCTTGCTGCTTGGCCACAGGAGCAATTCCGGGCAGCGGCTTGCCGTCACCTGCGTCCACATGGGAGGTATCCCCGATCACGAACACTTCGGGACGACCAGAGAGCGTGAGGTCTGGACCGACCTTGATTCGTCCGGCGCGATCCGTTTCCGCGCCGAGCCATCGGCCCGCAGGAGATGCCTGAACACCGGCAGCCCAGACGATCGTGCGGCTCTCGATCCGTGTGTCGCCGAAGGACACGCCGCGATCATCACAGCCGATGACTGGCCTGCCAAGACGAACATCGACACCGATTCGCTCCAGCGCCATGCGGGCCTTCTCCGACAATGCCGGATCGAATGCTCCCAGAAGCTGCTTGCCACTTTCGATCAGCACCACGCGCGTCTTGCCCGGATCGATGTGACGGAAATCGGCCGCCATGGTGCGCTTGGCCAGTTCTGCGATGGCACCTGCCATCTCGACACCCGTGGGACCACCGCCGATCACCACAAAACTCTGCAACCTGCGTCGTTCCTCGGAATCTGGCTCGATTTCCGCACGCTCGAAAGCGATGAGTATCCTGCGCCTGAGCGCTGTCGCATCGTCGATCGTCTTCAGTCCGGGGGCAACAGTTGCCCAGGCGTCGTTGCCGAAATAGGCGTGGCTCGCACCTGTCGCCAGGATGAGTGTGTCATAGTAGAGACGCCGCTCTGCCATCACCACGGCGCGCCCTTCGAGATCGACGCCCGTCACTTCGGCCAGCATCACTGCCGCATTGTCCTGCGACCGCAGGATCGAACGGATCGGGGAAGCAATATCCGCAGGCGACAGGCCGGCGGTCGCCACCTGGTAGAGCAGCGGCTGGAAGAGATGATGGTTCTGGCGGTCGATGACGATGATGTCGGCCTGGGCACGGGCCAGCCCTTGCGCGGCCGAAAGCCCGGCGAAGCCCGCACCCACGATCACCACCCGGTGTCGGGTTGACCGGTCCGGCTTTGTGTCTGACGGGGTGATCTGCATCAGGGATGTTCTTTCATGTCGGGACAGCAGGCATGTCCGGGATGGGTCTCACATTCCAGACGGTTGCGGCGAGGCCCATTTTTCAAAGGCGTAGGCCGCCACTGCACCGTAGATGACGTGTCCGGCAAAGCTCATGAACGCGATGCCCAGGACAGCCTTGGTGAAGACCCGCGCCCAGATCTCCCAGATCAAGAGGCCGGCCAGCCCACCCGCGAAAAGCTTCGCGACGGAGACTGCCGAGGGCCATGGCGGTAGGCGGAGGGTGGACACATGGGCCGTCATGGGCATCGCGTTCATGACGACCTCTTTGGCGACCCCTTTGGTGGGATCGTATCGGATGCACAAAATGGAACTGAATATGCAGGCGAATCCGAAAGTCGAGGTCCGCCCGCTGCCGCTCACATGGGCATGTCTTGCTGGTCTGGCGGAATGACATCCGAGGACGTCAGGACCACTTCGCTGTTGGACTTGTTTTCCCACCAGTGGCCATGGAAATCACCGAACTCCGGGGTCCATTCACCAGCCCGATGCACGATCGGGACGGAGCAGCTGTTGCTGTGCTCGATGATCTCGCCCTTGACGATGTAGACGATCGACGGGCGATCGTTGTGGTAGTGGGTCGGCACAAAGCCGCCAGGGCCGATGGTCAGGCGTCGCGTGCGCAAAAGCAGATCGCCGACGCCGCGCCAGGCCTTGAGCGAAATGACGGCGAGCGTTTCACGTTTCAGGTTCCTCTCGGCAACATCCTCAAGCTTGCGGGGCGTCGTGAGAACCTTGTCCGCCGGGCATTCTCCCGCGAGAGCCGACGAAAGGCCATAGGAAGCAGCTGCACTGATGACACCAAGCGCCAGCAAACTTTGGCGGATGAAGCGGGGTCGGGATGTCATGATCAAAGCTCCTGTCTAGGCCACCAGGCGTAACGCCGCAGCCCGTGACGTAGGATCAAACAACTGGGGTCCGATGTGAAATACGAACTTTCTTCCAAGACGATAGCCAAGCGCTATGCAGCCGATTTCGCGCGGCCGTGAATAGACCTTGGCTATGGACCTCCAAGCCAATCGGCATTTCCTTTTCGGGCGCGGGCGATCCAGGGTTGCCGCCAGGGAGGGAGCGTCCGTCACCGACGCTGCCTGAAGAATGAGGGAAGCATAATGAACCGCCCTGCTGCGATGAAGTCGCGCCTGACAGCCGTCGGCGCTTTTGAACCGTCGACAACCGTCACCAAGAAGATCAACGTCGCCTTGCAGGGTGGCGGGGCCCATGGTGCTTTTGGCTGGGGTGTCCTCGACAAGCTCATGGAGGATGGACGAATCGAGATTGACGCCATGTCGGCCACCAGCGCGGGTGCGATGAACGCCACCGTTTACGCCTATGGGTTCATGAAGGGCGGTCGCGATGGCGCACGGGAGATGCTCGAGCTGTTCTGGCGCAGGGTCAGCGACGCAGGGCGGATGTCCTCGCCGGTCCGGTCGTCTCCTGTCGATGCGTGGCTCAAAGCCTTCGGTTTCCGCGAACCGCTGGCCTACCGCGCATTCGAATTCGTGACGCATATGCTCTCGCCCTATGAGTTCAATCCGCTCAACCTCAATCCCCTGAAGGACGTTCTGGTCGAAACGGTCGACTTCGACGAGCTGCGCCAATGCACCTCGACCGTTCTGCACCTCTGCGCCACGAGCGTGCGCACGGGCAAGCCGAGGATCTTCACGAACAGCGAGGTCACGCCGGAAGCGGTTCTCGCGTCGGCCTGTCTGCCGATGCTTTTCCAGGCGGTGGAAGTGGATGGCGAGCACTACTGGGACGGCGGCTTCATCGGCAATCCGGCGATCTATCCGCTCATCTACGATGCGGAAACGCGCGACATCCTGATCATCCACATCAATCCGATCGTTCGCGAAGAATTGCCGAAGACGTCGGCCGACATCATGAACCGGGTCAATGAAATCAGCTTCAACTCATCCCTCATGCGCGAGATGCGCGCCATCGCTTTCGTCTCCAAGCTGGTCGATGACGATTGGCTGAGACCCGAAATGCGCGACAAGCTGAACAAGGTTTTTGTGCACTCCATTCGGTCGGACGACGTCATGAGTTCCTTCTCGGTCGCCAGCAAATACAACACGGATTGGGACTTCCTGATGCGGTTGCGGAACCTCGGTCGGGAAGCCGCAGCGGCGTGGCTCGATGCGCATTTCCAGGACATCAACGTCAAGTCCAGCATTGACATCCGTGCGGAATATCTTTGACTCAGATGCGCGGGGGGCTCCAATTCGTGTGCGGAGGCTCTCGCTGATGCGTCAAGATATCCTGAGG
>JANNFV010000559.1:0-1543 GCA_031380285.1 Hyphomicrobiales bacterium
CCCGCGTCAAGGCGCTGGTGACGGAGCGTGTCGCGAAGGGCGTGGCGTTCATGCCGTTCCACTTCGGCGGCTTCTACCAGGGCGAGGACAACCGCCCGAACTATCCGAAGGGCACCGATCCGATCGTGCTCGGCGAAAGCGTCAACACAGTCACCACTTATGGCTACGATCCGGTGACCGGCATGCATGAAGGCAAGGTCACCCTTGTCCAGATTGCAACGGCCTGAGGGAGGACAGAACAATGGCACGCATGAAATTCCTCTGCGACGCGGACCGCTGCATCGAGTGCAACGCCTGCGTCACCGCCTGCAAGAACGAGCACGAGGTGCCGTGGGGCATCAACCGCCGCCGGGTCGTCACCATCAATGACGGCAAGCCCGGCGAGCGCTCCATCTCCATGGCCTGCATGCACTGCACGGATGCGCCCTGCGCCGCCGTCTGCCCGGTCAACTGCTTCTACACCACGGCGGATGGCGTGGTGCTGCATTCCAAGGATCTGTGCATCGGTTGCGGCTACTGCTTCTATGCCTGCCCGTTCGGTGCGCCGCAGTATCCCAAGACCGCGAATTTCGGTTCGCGCGGCAAGATGGACAAGTGCACCTATTGTGCAGGTGGCCCTGAAGCTGACAACAGCCGGGAAGAGTACGAGAAATACGGCTCCAACCGCCTGGCCGAAGGCAAGTTGCCGCTCTGCGCCGAGATGTGTTCGACAAAATCGCTGCTTGCAGGAGACGGCGCGATGATCGAGACGATCTACAAGGAGCGCGTGATGAAGCGCGGCTACGGATCGGGTGCCTGGGGCTGGAAGACAGCCTACAAGGAAACCATCGCGATCTGAGGCATTCGTCGGGTGGCAGAGCCGTTGTGCGTCCTTCGAGGCTCACCTTCGGCTCGCACCAAAGGATGAGGCAGGTCGGGTTTTGCAACTCTCAACCCTCCTCATCCTGAGGTGCGGAGCGAAGCGAAGCCTCGAAGGACGCATAATGGCTGATGCCGTCTTGCATGAGCTGCATAAGACCAAGAATAGTTCCGGGGGGAGAACCCAATGACCAGATTTCTCGCGGCCATCGCCGTCATCTTCACGCTCTCGCTTGCAGCACCGGTGATGGCGCAACAGCCCACAACGGTGAACCCCACGGCGCAATCCGTGAAGGAGCAGGATCTGCTGAACGCGCTCAAGCCCGGCCAGGCCGTGCAGGGCCGCGTCAGCATTCCCGATGCGAACTCTGCCAATCTGATCGCGCCAGGGAACCAGGGCTGGCGGGCGATCCATCAGGGAATCATGACCTGGGTGGGTGCATTGTCGATCATCGGCATCGTGGTCGGCCTGCTGCTGTTCTACATGAAGAAGGGCAAGATCCGCATCTCCAAGGGTGCCTCGGGCAAGACGATTACCCGCTTCAATGGCTTCGAGCGCTTCACCCACTGGCTCACCGCCAGCACCTTTCTCGTGCTTGCGGCGTCCGGCCTCAACGTGACCTTCGGCAAGTTCGTCATCCAGCCATGGCTGGGTGATGCGATGTTCGGTCCCTGGTCACAGTTC
>JANNFV010000577.1:0-3094 GCA_031380285.1 Hyphomicrobiales bacterium
GCGGCCCGATGCCATGATGTGCACCGGCCGTTCCGATTATCCCAATCAGGTCAATAACGTATTGTGCTTTCCTTACATTTTCCGCGGCGCGCTGGATGTTCATGCCACCGCCATCAACGAGGCGATGAAGCTGGCAGCGGTGCGGGCCATCGCGCAACTCGCGCGCGAAGCACCCTCCGATGTGGTGGCGAAGGCCTATGGGGGTGAAACCCGCACCTTCGGCAAGGATTCGCTGATCCCCAGCCCCTTCGATCCGCGCCTGATCCTGCGGATTGCGCCCGCTGTGGCGAAAGCCGCAATGGCAACCGGCGTGGCGCTGAAGCCGATTGTCGATTTCGATGCCTATGACGAGGAACTGTCGCGTTTCGTCTTCCGCTCCGGTTTCATCATGAAGCCGCTGCTGCAGGGCGCGAAGGCCAATCCGAAGCGGGTGATCTATGCGGAGGGCGAGGACGAGCGCGTGTTGCGGGCCGTGCAATCCGTGGTGGAGGAAGGCATCGCCCATCCCATCCTCATCGGACGGCCCTCCGTGGTCGAAAGCCGCCTGGAGCGTTTCGGCCTCTCGATCAAGCCTGGCCGGGATTTCGAGCTCGTCAACCCCGAGGATGATCCGCGCTATCGTGACTATGTCGCGGACTACATGCAGATCGCTGGCCGCAAGGGCATCACACCCGGTGCGGCCCGCACGCAGGTGCGCACCAATCCAACGGTGATCGCGGCGCTGGCTGTGCATCGCGGCGATGCCGATGCCATGCTGTGCGGCGTCGAGGGGCGCTTCACCTCGCGGCTGCGCTACATCAAGGACATCATCGGCCTGGCCCCTGGCGTCGAGGATTTTGCGGCGCTCTCGCTGATGATCACGTCGAAAGGTGCCTACTTCCTGGCCGATCCCCATGTGCGCTGGAATCCGACCTCGCGAGAGATCGCAGACATGGCCATTCTCGCGGATACCCATGTCCGGCGCTTTGGCCTGACGCCGAAGATCGCCCTACTGTCGCATTCCGATTTCGGATCGAGCGATTCGCCCGACGCCCGCAAGATGCGCGATGCGCTGGAAATGATCATCGAGCGTGCACCCGATCTGCTGGTCGATGGCGAAATGCAGGCGGATACGGCCCTGTCCGAATTGATTCGCGAGCGGGTGATGCCGCATGCGCGCTTCAAGGGCGAAGCCAATGTGCTGATCATGCCCAACCTTGACGCCGCCAACATCGCCTATCAGTTCACCAAGATCCTGGCCGATGCGCTGCCCGTGGGTCCGATCCTGATGGGGGCAGCAAAGCCCGCCCATGTGCTGACGCCCTCGGTGACGGCCCGCGGCATTGTCAACATGACGGCCTTTGCCGTGGCAGAGGCGCAGGCCAAGGAAGGCGGCTGAGCCTTCGGGATGGTCGGCTCCGCGTGTTTATGGCCTTCCCCGCAAGGGGGGGGAGATGAAGAAGATCAAGCCTAACCGAATGCAGCTCGGATTTTCGCGGCATTGGCCTTGAGCGTCTCGGGTTCTTCCATCTGCCCGGTATGCGGCTTCATCTTCACGCCGTCGAAGCGCGGAATGACGTGGACATGCAGGTGGAACACCACCTGGCCCCCGGCAGGCTCGTTGAATTGCTGGATGGTCAAACCATCGGCGTTCATCGCTGTCTTGACCGCTCTTGCGACTTTCTGCACGCCAACCGCCAGAGTGGCGAGCACATCGGGCGCAACGTCGAGGATGGTGCGTCCCGGTGCCTTGGGGATCACCAGCACGTGGCCATCGGCCCTGGGCATGATGTCCATGAAGGCGAGCACGTGCTCATCCTCATAGACCGTGTGCGCAGGCAACTCCCCCCGCAGAATCCGCGCGAAAATGTTGGTCGGATCATAAGCTGCGGTCATCTGTTTCTCTCGCGCATGAAAAACCCTCCCGCAGTGATACGGGAGGGCTGTTCAGCCCGCAATGTGCAGGCGTTCAACTCACCAATAGTAACGCGGGCGGTAATACACCGGGCGGCGATAGACCGGACGGTAATACGCACGCCGACGATAGATCGGCCGACGGCGATAGAAAACCCTGCGACGACGGTAGATCCTGCGACGCCGGAACCGGCGGCGGTAGTAGTATTGCGCCTTTTCAGTCGTCGGCAGTCCATCGACATCCGGGCGATAATCGCCCTCGGTCCGTTCCGCCTCCGTCTTCGGCACATCCGGAGATGTCACGGGCATCGGCGCGGCTTCTGCCTCCGGTGCCAGAACAGTCACCACTGCGGCGGCTGCCGCCACTCCAAACAATCCTCTTACAAACGCTCGTCTGTCCATCAAACCCTCCTCAAATAAGGTCATCGCCCCAAACACGAGGGTGGAACCAGTGTGATGAAGCGCAGATGAATGTCCAATCCGTCATTCTACGTAGATGGCTTGTTCTTCGGCTATGTCTGGAAGAGTCAGGATTGCTCCAGTTGCGCAGCCTGCCGATATGGGCCTTCGGCGCTCAAGGCCTCACGCATTGCCTCGACCTGGGCGCGTTCCCGCTCCAGGTAATCCGCGATGGCCCGGTGCAGGCGCGGATCGGCGATATCATGGGCGGAATAGGTGAGGGAGGGCATGTAGCCCCGTGCCAGCTTGTGCTCGCCCTGGGCACCGGCTTCCACCCGCTTCAGGGCATGAGCGATGGCGAAGTCGATGGCCTGATAGTAGCAGACCTCGAAATGCAGGCAGGGATGATCCTCGATGCAGCCCCAGTTGCGGCCATAGAGCGTGTCCGACCCGATGAAATTGATGGCCCCGGCGATGAGCTTGCCATTGCGCCGCGCCATCACCAGCAGAATCTGCTCCGCCATGCTGCGTCCAATCTCCGAAAAGAAGGCGCGGCTGAGGTAGGGACGCCCCCATTTGCGGCTGCCCGTATCGATATAGAACGCGAGGAACGCATCCCAATGCTCTTCCGTGATCTGCCCACCGGTCAGCCATTCCACTGAAATGCCGTTCTGGAGCGCTGTCGCTCGCTCCTTGCGGATGTTCTTGCGCTTGCGGGATGCCAATGTCTCGAGGAACGCCTCGAATGAGGCATATCCCGTATTGTCCCAATGGAACTGCTGGTCCATGCGCAGGAGGAACC
>JANNFV010000617.1:0-2847 GCA_031380285.1 Hyphomicrobiales bacterium
GTTTGTGCCATGCACCACGCGCCTCATCCTGAGGTGCGAGCCAAAGGCGAGCCTCGAAGGACGCGCCACACTTGGGCAATCCAGCAAGAGATCAAGACGGAACACCACCGAGGTAAACCCATGACACGCACCAACATCTCCGCCCTGAAGTCCCGCCTCGGCCACCTCAAGATCGAGGAGAACCCGGCGCTGGTGCAGCAGAAATCGCGGGATTTCTACTGGTACTCCCCGCCCCTCAAGCGCCAGCTCGCCAATGTCACGGCGGACGCCGTTGTATCGGTCACGTCGGAGCATGACGTGATCGACACGCTCGCGGCCTGCCACGCGCTGGGGATCCCCGTCACGCCTCGCGCCGCAGGCACCGGCAATTACGGACAGGCCATGCCGCTGTCGGGCGGCGTGGTGCTCGATCTATCGGGATTCAACAAGGTGCTGAAGGTCTCGCCCGGCCGCCTTGTCTGCGAACCCGGCGCGATCATGGAAGCCATCGACCACGAGACGCGGGCGATGCCCAACCCGCAGGAAATCCGCCTGCATCCCTCGACCTATGCCACGGCGTCGCTGGGCGGCTTCATCGCAGGCGGCTCCGGCGGGGCGGGCTCGATCAAGTGGGGCGGCCTGCGGGACTGGGGCAACGTCATTCGCCTGCGCGTCGTCACGATGGAGGCCAGCCCCCGCGTGCTGGAATTGACCGGCGCCGACCTGCACAAGGTCTGCCATGCCTATGGCACCAACGGCATCATCACCGAGGTGGAGGTGCCGCTGGCACCCGCCTATGACTGGGTGGATGTCATCGTCGGCTTCTCCGATCTGGAACGCGCCGCACGCTATGCCAACCAGCTGGGCGAGCAGGATGGCCTGCTGCTCAAGGAACTGGCCGTGATCGCCGCACCCGTGCCGCACGATTATTTCCTGCGCCACAAGAAGTTCATTCCCCGCGATAAATCCATCGCCGTGATCATGGTGGCCCGCCATGCGCTGGATGCACTGCTCGCCTTCACCCGCAATGTGAAGGACGCCGAGGTGCTGGTGAACACGGCTGCAATGTCCGACGCCGACAAGAAGGGCCTGCCGCCAGGCTATGAACTGGGCTGGAACCACACCACGCTCCGGGCGCTGCGCATCGATCCCACCATCACCTATCTGCAGGTGCTCTATCCCTATCCGAACTCGGTCGAGACCATGCTGAAGATCCACCGCCACTTCGCCGACGAGTTGCCCGCCCATCTCGAATTCGTGCGCTTCGATGGCAAGGTGACCGCGTTCGGATTGCCGCTGGTGCGCTTCACCACGGAGGAGCGCCTGGAGGAGATCATGCGCATCCACGAGGACATGGGCGCACCGATCTTCAACCCGCACCGCTACACGCTGGAGGAGGGCGGCATGAAGCAGACCAACGACATGCAACTCGCCTTCAAGCGCGAGGCCGATCCGCAAGGCTTGCTCAATCCGGGCAAGATGGTGGCCTGGGAAGACCCGAGCTTCGACTACAAGACGGGCAAGACGTATATGTTCCCGGCGTTGGGCGGGTAAGTGACTGCATTGATGTCGTGCGTCCCCTCATCCTGAGCCTGTCGAAGGACGAGGCTCCGCTTCGCTCCGCACCTCAGGATGAGAAGCGTCGTGCAAGGCATTTCCCTCCTCATCCTGAGGTGCGAGCCAAAGGCGAGCCTCGAAGGACGCACAACGCCGATGCAAGATTTCCGGCCTCGTTGAGGAGGATGAAAGACCAATCCATGCTCATCGGTATCTTGGCCGGCCTCGCTGCGGGCGCGCTGTGGGGCCTGACCTTCGTCGCGCCCCGGGCCGTGCATCCCTACAGCGAGATGGACCTCGCCATCCTGCGCTATGCGGCCTTTGGCCTGACCTCGCTGGTGCTGATGGCGCTCGACAAGCGCTTCCGACCCGGCCCGATGACGCCGAGGCGCATGCTGCTGGCGTTGTGGTTGGG
Organism: Hyphomicrobiales bacterium; assembly: GCA_031380285.1. Classification (GTDB taxonomy): domain Bacteria; phylum Pseudomonadota; class Alphaproteobacteria; order Rhizobiales; family Beijerinckiaceae; genus JADCCX01. The sequence continues at coordinate 1,952 of JANNFV010000617.1, forward strand.
ACTGTCGGGTTTCGTGATCTACTTCGTTTGTATCGCCTTCTCCGTGAACCTTGCAGGCCCCGCCATCGCGCCACTGGTCATTGGCGGGTTGCCCTTGTTGCTGGCACTTTATGGCAACTGGCAGGACCGCACCGTGCGCTGGCGGGCGCTCGCCATGCCCTTGCTCCTGATTGCCGCCGGTCTCACCGTGGTGAACCTTGCGACGATCCGGACGGCTGGCTCCGCCGTCGCGCAACAGAACATCGTGCTGGGCTTCCTGCTGGCGCTGGCCGGTCTCTCTGTCTGGTTCCTCTATGCCATCACCAATGCGAGGGCGATGCGCTCTGCCGATGCGCCGTCGATCCTGGGCTGGACCAGCCTCCAGGGCCTGGGTGCGGCGGCAGGCACCATCCCGCTGGTCATCCTTGCGCCGATGATGGGCTGGAGCAAAATTCCGGACCTAGGCTTTGCGGGCGAGGCCGGGACGCGGCTGATCCTGTGGGCGCTGGTGACCGGCATCATCGCGTCGTGGGTGGCGCAGTATTTCTGGACGCTGGCCTCGCATCGGCTGCCACTTGCCTTCTCGGCCCAGCTGATTGTCTCCGAAACGCTGTTCGCGCTGATCTATGGCTTTGTCTATGAGGGGCGCTGGCCGCACGCCTCGGAATGGACGGGCGGAGCGCTGCTGATCGCAGGCGTCTTCTGGGGCGTGTTGGTGTTTTCGAGAAGGCCAGTTGGCGTTCCGACCCATTCGTGATTAAACGCCCCCGCACGTCAACCCCAACAGGAGGCTTGGCCACGCAAAGAGCTGCACGCTCTCGACACCGTGGCGGAGTGAGACCCATGAGCGAACGCTGGACCCCATCGAGCTGGAGAAACAAACCTGTGGCACAGGTTCCGTTTTATCCCGATGCCGC
>JANNFV010000623.1:0-2695 GCA_031380285.1 Hyphomicrobiales bacterium
ATGCTGGCGTGAAAAATCCATGACCTGCGTCACCTTGGTTTCAGCGACTTCGTAGGTGAACACGCCGCATTCCCCAATCCCGTGATTGTGCACATGCAGCATGATCTGGGTCGCGCCTTCGCGGTTCTTGTTGAAGAACCGTTCGAGAACGTGAATCACGAACTCCATCGGCGTGTAGTCGTCGTTCAGGAGCAGCACCCGGTACATGTTGGGCCGCTTGGTCTTGGGCGCGGTCTTGGAGATGACTGCGGTGCCGGAGCCATCGTCTCCCGTGTCGCTCGCCCTCCCCCGGCCAGCACTGCGCGGCGGTTCCGCCGAAAGGCGGATGCCGAGCGCTGGAAAGGAAGCAGCCTGCACCATTGTTGTTCACCCAGTAGGCCCGGCTCCGTTCCCCATGGAAAAGGCACCGACCCTGTTTCAGCTTATACAAGTAGGATGCCGATCTGGATTGTGCCAGACCACCAAAAAACAAAAAACCCGGCGCGAACGCCGGGCTTTGAGTAGATTCCCTGATGGAAATCCGGTTTTTGGCTCATAAAGCCAACACGCTGTTGCCAGATTACTTGACTACGGCGGTCTTGGCCTTGGCGAAGGCGGCTTCCACGGGCTTCATGGCTTCCTTGCTGAAATCAGCGAAGAGCGTGCCGAGCTTCGTGGTCTGGGCAACGAAACCTTCGTAGGACGACTTGGCGAATTCGGTGTTGAGCTCGATCGCCTTGTCGAGGGTCTTCACGGCGAAGAGTTTCTCGAAATGGGCGGTGTTGGCCTCATAGGCCTTCTTCGAGTAATCGGCAGCTTCGGACGAAACGGTCTGCGCGTTCTTGGTGAACGAGCCGAACGCCTTGACGGCGGCGTCCATGTTGTCCTTGGCGACTTTCTGCATGTCTTCGAAAGAGTTGTTCATTGTGGTGCTCCGCTGGCTGTTTTCCCGGGAACGTTCGATCCCGATGGACCCCATATGTTGCATTGCACAAAAAATGTCAAGCATATGTTGCATTGCATCATTCACATGGCTCCCATGTGAAACAGCACGCCATCGGCAACCGGGAAAATGCGCGGCGACTTAACCCTCCGCTAACCTCGCCACGATACGATCTGCAGATGTGATCTTCGGGCAACGCTTGTCTGATCGCACGTTGCGTATCCGTGTTGAGTGAGTTGTGTCATGTGTGTGTCAGCGTTCCGGCGTTTTGTCGTTACTCCCCTTGCCTTGGCCGTGACGGCGATCATCGCCCTTGCCGCCTCGACGGATACCGCCGAAGCCCGAAAGCGCCGCGGCGGCTATTCCCCTCCCTACGCATCGATCGTCGTCGATGTGAACTCGGGCAAGGTGCTGCAGGGCACCAACCCCGATGCCCCGCGCTTTCCCGCCTCCGTCACCAAGGTGATGACGCTCTACATGCTGTTCGAGCAGATCGAGCGCGGCAAGCTGAAGCTGGATACTCCCCTGCCCGTTTCCGCCTTCGCGGCCCGCCAGGCCCCTTCCAAGATCGGCTTTGATCCCGGCGAGACCATCGAGGTCGAGGACGCGATCAAGGCACTCGTCACCAAATCCGCCAATGACGTGGCCGTCGTTGTCGCCGAAGCTGTCGGTGGCGACCAGGACACCTTCGCCGAGATGATGACCCGCAAGGCGCGGTCGCTGGGCATGAGCCGCACCACATTCCGCAACGCGTCCGGCTTGCCCAATCCGGAGCAGGTGACCACCGCGCGTGATCTCGCCACGCTCGGTCGCGCCATTCATGAGCGCTTTCCCAAGTACTGGCGCTATTTCCAGACCCGCAATTTCGAATATGCCGGTCGCAACTACCGCAACCACAACAAGCTTCTCGGCCGTGTCGATGGTGTCGATGGCATCAAGACCGGTTACACCCGCGCCTCAGGCTTCAACCTGTTGACCTCGGCCCGCGACGGCAATCGCCACGTGATGGCGGTGGTGCTGGGTGGCCGCTCCGGTCGCATCCGCGATGCACAGATGGCGTCGCTGGTCGAAAACCACATCGAAGGCGCCACCACGGGTGGCCGCAGCGCCCCGGTGTTCGCGGAAGCACGCACCGAAGAGCCCGTGCGCGTCGCTGCCGCCGTGCCAACCCCGCAGCCGCGTCCTGAGCCTGCGAAGGCCGAGGTTCGGGCACCTGAACCCCAAAAGCCTGTCGAAGCGGCTCGCCCTGCCCAGACCGAGGCACAGCGCACGGCTGATGTCCGCCGCGCCATCGCCGCCGCACCTGTTGCTGTCGCGCCGACAAAGACCGTCGCCTCGACCGTTGTGGCTGCTGCGCCGCAGGCAGCACGTCCGGCAGCGCCAGTGGCTGCCCCTGTGGCCGCCTACGCCCCGCAGCCAACCGCACAGCCCGGACCACAACTGCGCTGGACCACGGGTGCGCAACCCGCACCGAAAGCCACCACTGGCCGCCAGGCCACCGTTGCCCAGGCTGATCCTGTGACGACCGCCTCGACCCAGAAGCAGGCCACCGCCCATTCCGGCTTCATCATCCAACTCGGCGCCAGCGACGACGAGGGCAAGGCCCGCGCCATCCTGGAGAGCGCCAAGGCGAAGAACCGCACGATCCTGGCCGATGCCAGCGCCTTCACCGAGAAGGTCCAGAAGGGCGACGCAACCCTGTTCCGCGCCCGCTTCGGTGGCTTCGACGACAACAAGGATGCCAACGCCGCCTGCGGCGCTCTCAAGAAATCC
>JANNFV010000670.1:0-2332 GCA_031380285.1 Hyphomicrobiales bacterium
CAGCGCGACCCCCTCCCGGCTCGCTCTGCTCGCCACCCACCCCACAAGGGGGTGGGATGAGCGCCCGTCCGGCAACCGGTCAGTCATAAGGGCCTTCGGCCTTACTTGAATTTGTCCCAGAGCTGAAGGCCGGTCATGCCGGCGTTCAGCAGGCCCCATGTCAGCAGGAACGTCGAGACAGCCGTCGCCATGTGGAAATCTTTCGGGGGCATGTGGCAGGTGCCCGCAAGAAACGTCACGAAGGCCCGGCTCGGGCCCATGAAGCGGCTGATGAAGATCGCGACGACGCCATAATTCTCGATCAGCTTTTCTGCCTTGGCCATCATCGCCGGGCGCTTCTTCACTGCGCCGAGATTGCGGAACCATGGCTCGCCCTGGCGGCCAATCTCGTAGTTGATCCAGTCGCCAAGCCAGAACCCGACAAAGATCGCCAGAAAGCAGCTGGTGTATTCGAGCACTCCGGCCTGGATCAGCGCACCCGCCGCAACGATCATCACCGATCCGGAAAAAATGAAGGTCGTCAGCACGATGCCTTCCAGCACCATGATGCCAAAGAGGATGGGAGCCGCCCACAGTGCATGGGTCCGCATGAAAGCGGCAACAGCATCGAGCGATTCCTTGCTGAGGATATCCATATCCGCGTTCAGACCGGCATGAAGCGCGCGAGATAGGTTCCCGGCAGCATGAGAGAGGCCGCCCACAGGAACGCCGAGCCGAAATTCGCCAACTGGAACGGGATCATCGGCATGCGGGTGATGCCTGCCGCCAGCGGCACCGTGGCCCGCAACGGGCCGGAGAAGCGCCCGCCGACAACCGCGATCCAGCCCCAGCGCTTGAAGAAGGCTTCGCCCCTCGGCAGCATCTGCGGATATTTCGACAGCGGCCACCAGCCGCCGACCCGGTGCTGGAAATGGGCTCCCAGCCAGTACGACACCCAGTCGCCAAGTGCTGCTCCGAGGCTGGCCGAAATCCAGATCGACCAGAAATCGAGGCCGCTCATCGTGATCAGGGCGCCGATGCCCACCAGCATCGCCCAGAACGGCAGGAACAGCGAGATGAAGGCCATCGATTCGCCAAAGGCCAGCAGGAACACGATCGGCGCTGCCCAGGACTGGTTGTTGCGCACGAAGGCGATGACAGGCCCGGCCTGTTCCATCACCTGTTGCATCATCTGGGTCTTGTCCACGGGCACTCTCGCGCAGGACATGGTCACTGCGTTCCGCACGTCCTTGCCGGGTTCAGATGGAGTTGTCAGCCAAAAAGTCGCCCTGCACCCACGCCCGCGCCGAGATAGACGCCCGCCCAGGCCACGGCAGATGCCGCATTGGTCGCCTGGAACACCAGCGGGCGCATGGCGGAGATGCCGCAGATCAGCGGAAACACCGCCCGGAGCGGCCCCACGAAGCGCCCGCCGAAATAGCCCGGTGCGCCGTAGCGCCGAAAGAACGCCTCGCCCCGCTCGAAGAGTTCCGGCTGCTTGTTGAGCGGCCACATGCTCTTGACCTCGTCCTTGTAGCGCCGCCCGATCTCGTAGGAGATCCAGTCGCCGATGAAGGCGCCTGCGACGGCCGCGAAGAACGGTGTCCAGAACGGCAGGTCACCCGCGCCGATCATCACCCCAAGCGCGGCGAGGATGGCGGTCGAGGGCACCAGGAGAGAAACGAAGGCGAGGCTTTCCACAAAGGCCAGCACGAACACCGCGGGAGCCAGCCAGGATTTGTGATCCCTGACGAATCCGAGCGTGCCGCTGATCATGCCACCGAAATCCACCGACCACCTCGCGCCAACCGTTTTTTGTGCAATGCACATGTGGCGCGGGAGGCCGTGAAATCAATGCGGGCGTCTGAACTTCGGCCTGCGCCGGGAGACATCAAACCTTGTCGCGGCCCACTTTCTTGGCGGCCCGGCAATCCTTGAGATAGGCCCGCCAGGTCGTGCCCTTGGCTGCCAGCGCCTCCTTGTCCGCCCGCCAGCTTGCCCCGCAGGCTCGCATGTCGTCATCGTTCTGGCGTTGCTTGGCAGAGCGTTCACGCGGTGGTTTGGACGCTGTTGGAGCCGCCTTGGTGTCCACCTTGGCCGCTGCTCCCGGCGCGGGCAGTTCTGTCGGCGCTCTCTCTGCCGCGTTGCCTCGCAAGGGATTGGGCACGGTATTTTGGGCCAAGGCGGGGCCTGTGGCGAAAAGCAGAGCTGCCAGCAGCAGCCTGGCGGAAGAAAGATGAATCATCGCGGTACTCCCGTTCTGGACCAAGCCGGGCACGCGCCACAGCTCCCCCTTATATGTACAAAAAGGGAACAAAAAGCACAATTGCTGAAAAATCAGGGGATTTTTGAT
>JANNFV010000678.1:0-2887 GCA_031380285.1 Hyphomicrobiales bacterium
CGGACGAAACCGCAGCTTCTGCATGTGCGCCGCCAGACGGATATCGATGGGCAGCACCCAGAGCTTCTTCAGCATCTGGAGCAGGCGTGTCTCGGCGGACAGCGGCAACGCAAAGATCACCAGGTCGAGCCGCGCGTGGCGCGCATACTCGACCAGATCATCCACCGTTCCCAGCTTGGGATATCCCGCCAGCACATCGGGCGAACGCTCGTCCCAGCGGTCATCGAAGATGCCGAAGATACGCAGATCGGACTGCTCGTCCTGCTGCAGGCTGCGCAGCAGCCGCTCGGCAGACTCCCCGCCACCCACAATCGCCGTGCGGCGATCCAGCACGCCCTGGCGGGTCATGGAGCGGATTTTCCAGGAGAGGCCGAGCCGGGCCAGCAGCAGCATGATGAGGCCGCTGCCATACCACACAGCCATGAAGACGCGCGAGAACACACCTTCCAGCTTGAGGAAAAAAACCACGGAAAAGGCGATGAGAAAAACCATGGTCCAACCCGCGAACAACCGCGGTGCCTGCACCAGAGGCGTGCGGAACACGCCGATATGATAAAGATCGAAGGCCTGCATCGTCACAACGGCCAGGACGGCGAACAGGGGGATCGCCAAGGTGTAGGCGGGCTGCCATCCGACCTGCGGATAGACATAGTACCAGTAGATCGCGGCCCCCAGAACAAAGCACAGAAGCGCTTCGGCAACGCGCCACAACCCGGCGATGACGATGGGGGAGACAGCGGCAGCAGGTTGCAGGTCAAGCGTGGATTCGGCGAGCTGAACGCGTGCGGAGACGACCCCTGCGACTGCGGGTTGCGCTTTCCTTGCCGCTTTGCCTGCCTCTGCCAAGGTGGCTCACCTTTCAGGTCTGAACCCGGGGTCGGGACTCAACCTGCCTTCTGCATGACATCACCGGATTGGCCAGGGGCACGGCGCCTGTGCTGTGCCGCTGCGTAAGCCTCGAGAACCGTGGATGCCATTTTCTCAACCGAGAAGTTCTCGTCGATATGGGCTTGCAGCCTGAGGGCTGGAACGAGCCGCTGCTGCTCCGACATTTCCATCGACTCCAGCATGGCTTCCGACAGTCTGGGGAGATTGTCGCAGGGAATCAGACGGTTGCTTTCAGCGCCAAAAATCTCGGGGATGCCGCCAACATCGGTCGAGATCAACGGCATGCGCGCACCCGCCGCCTCGATCACTACATAGGGCATGGACTCGAAGCGCGAAGGCACCACCATGGTATGCGCCATCGCGAAGGCATCGCGGGCCGCCATCGGCTTGTGGAAGGACACGTGCTCGTCCATGCCGAGCGCCATGACCTGGTCACGCAACGCCGGTTCATCCGGCCCCTGCCCCACCAGCACGAGCGATGGCGCACGGGGCGCGCGCTTCAGCAGATCCGACATGGCATCGAGCAGCGTGTCGATGCCCTTGGCGAAACGGAACTCGCCGATATAGAGAAAATCCGCCGCTTCCGTCAGGGGAACAACTGGCTCCAGTTCGGCTGCATGCAATCCGTTCAGCACAATGCGGGTGACAGCGTCGGTTTCGCAGACGAACTCGCGAAAACGGTCCGCGATGAAACGGCTCTCGAACAGGAACAGGTCAGTGCCTTTCTCGAGCAGGTATTCAATGCCCATGTAGGCCCGGTGGATCAGCGAGCCCGGCTTGTAGTTGAGGCTGCCGCCATGGGGCGTGTAGGCGCGAATCGGCCCCGTGTTGCGACCAACCGCGCTGACCCGGGCATAAAGGCCGCCCTTCGAGCCATGACCATGCAGGACATCGGCACCGACGCGGGACGCAAAGGCATTCATGCGCGACAGGGCCGCAACGTCGGTCCAGTGCGGATTGCGGTTCATGGGAGACCGCTCGACGCCCAGTGCAAGACAGGCTGACAGTTCTTTCAGCAACCGCTCGTTGCGCTCGCCTGCAAAAGTCGAATCGCAGAACACGCCGACCTGATGGCCGCGCCGCGCCTGTTCCGTCGCCAGATCGACGACATGGCGGAACAATCCGCCCACGGGCGAACGGAAGACATGGATGATGCGCATCAGAAGAATCGCTCGCGGATGGTGATGGTGTCGCCGGGGCGGACAGGCGTGTCGAGCGGCACCTTGCCGGCCACGACCTCGCCATTGATGGATCGGCTGACTTCAGCCACGTATCGGTCGGCCCGCGGCTGGAAGCCTCCGGCGATCGCGACCGCTGTCTGCACAGTCATGCCGTTGACGAAGGGATACTGTCCTGACGTCGTCACCTCGCCCAGGATGAAGAACGGACGATACTGCTCGACCTCGACAGACACTTTCGGCTCGCGCAGGAAGCCGCCGCGCAGCTTGCCTGCGATCTGCTGCTCGAGGCCATGCGTGGTCTTCCCCTTGGCCACGACCGAGCCGATGAGAGGCATCGAGATGTGGCCGACACTGTCCACGGCGTAGGTGTTGGACAAGGCGTCCTGCCCAAAGACGATGACACGCAAACGGTCGCCATTGGCGAGCGTGTAGGGCTCATGCAGGCTTGCAGCAAAGATCTCGGAATGCGCGAAGCTGCGGTGATGTGAACAGGCAGACAGCCCAAGCGAGGCCGAAACCGACAGAATGATGAGGATACGCTTCATGACACGACACGACTGTTGAACTTCCCGCATCAAACACGATCATGGTTAAGAAACCTTTTGCGTCGGAATTTGATAACCAAGGCAATTAACCCGGCGGAAACCATAACCTGCAATATCTTTGTCTAAGGTTGCCCTTGGGCTGTCGAGGGTTGGGGTTGTGTAGGAGTGTTGCAATGCGTGGTGCCGAATCTGGCCAGCAGATGCCGATGTCATCAGCTGACCGGGGCGAAATCGATCTGGTCCAGCTGTTCCGCGAGGTCGGACGGCGGAAAT
>JANNFV010000689.1:0-5747 GCA_031380285.1 Hyphomicrobiales bacterium
ATATATATATATTGCACGAGCGCATGGCGGCCTAGAACACGACGTTTCTTGACGGAAACACGTCATGGCCGCGCTTGACGCGGCCATCCACGTCTGTGGGCCGCAGGAAGACATGGATGGACGGGTCAAGCCCGACCAAGACGACGTGCCACTGTTTCCGTCGAAAAACGTCATGCTTCAGTTGCTGGACGATTTGACCTTGGCCGCAATCGCCTTGAGCGAGGGCGCGGACTGGGTTTCGACCATGTCGACGACAGCAGGAGCAGGCGTCGGCACAACGTCGATGCGGGCGGCTTGCGCCTTCAAGGCTTCAACCACGGCTGAACCCGCCTTGGGGCGACGGAACACCAGGATCTTGGAGGGCACGAAAACGCGCTTGCGGGACAAGAACCCTTGCGGCTCCGAGATGTGGAATTCGTCGATCCCGACATATTCCCAGCCCTCCGCCGCTTCCGCGTTCATGATGTCTTCGAACGCCTTGACCGCCTGGTCCCGGACCTTGGCGTTGCGCACGGCGACGATCATCGGACCGGAGACGCATTTGTATTCGAAGGACATGCTTTTCCCTTTCGGGGATCGATTCGCCCCCCCTGTATAACTTTTTCAGGCCAAGCGCTCAAACAGAGTTAAAAAGGGGTTAATTCCAGCTTCCCCCCTTCGCGTCCGCGAGCTGATCCTGTATGGGCCTGAGCATGAGCGACGCCACCCTTCCCCCCGATATCTCCGCCATGCCCTTTGAAAAGGCGCTGCAGGAGCTCGAGCAGATCGTCAGTCAGCTGGAGCGGGGCGATGTTCCGCTCGAGAAGTCAATCGAGATCTACGAGCGCGGCAACCGCCTGAAAGGCCATTGCGAGGCCTTGCTGAAGAAGGCGGAACTCAAGGTCGAGGTCATCACCCAGGGCGCAGACGGCCAGGCGGCGGGAACCCGGCCTCTGGATGTCGGCTGATCTTGGCAAACCCTTGATTTTACCCCGCGAACTTCTCGCCATCGACCATCTGAGTGCCACGGGCGAAGGCGTCATCCGCACCGTGAGCGGACCTGTGTTCGTGCCTTTGGCCCTGCCCGGCGAGGAGATTCGCCTCGATGACGGCGGACGCCTGTCCGAGATCGTCACGCGTTCGCCTGACAGGGCCGAGCCGTTCTGCCCGGAATTCGGACGCTGCGGCGGCTGCGCCATGCAGCATCTCGACGTGCTGGCCTATGGCCGCTGGAAGCAGGACATCGTTCAGCGTGCGCTCGACCGCGAAGGCTTCGCCGTCGATGTCCAGCCCACCATCATCGCCCACGGCCAGGGGCGACGCCGCGCCGTGATCCATGTCCGGTTCGGCGCGAAAGGCCCTGTCGCCGGTTTCATGGCGGCGAAGTGCCATGATCTCCAGGCCATCACGACCTGCCCGGTTCTGGTGCCCGAACTCGCGGATGCCTTTGCCATCGCCCGTGCTGTCACCGGGCCGCTGGCCAAGCGCAACAAGCCGCTCGACGTGCAGATCACGGCGACGCAGAACGGTCTCGATGTCGATGTGCGCGGCCATGGCGAGCCTGACGAGGGCGAGCGTCTGCGCCTGACCGAAATCGCCAACCGGCTTGATCTGGCGCGACTCTCCATCCACCGCGCCATCATCGTCGAGCGCAAGCCGCCGGTGATCGATGTCGGCGGAACACCCGTGATCCTGCCGCCTCGCGCCTTCCTGCAGGCCACGGCGGAAGGCGAGGAGGCCCTGGGCGCACTGGTGACCAAGGCGGTCGGCAAGGCCAGATCCCTGGCCGACCTGTTCTGCGGCGTCGGGCCTTTCGCGCTGCGGCTTGCATCCAGGGCCAAGGTCTATGCGGCGGATGACGGCAAGGAAGCCATTGCCGCGCTGGATCGGGCCGTGCGGGGCCGCCAGGGCCTCAAGCCGGTCACGTCAGAGATGCGTGATCTGTTTCGCCGTCCGTTGCTGCCGCAGGACCTGGCGGCGTTCGATTGCGTCGTCATGGACCCGCCCCGCGCCGGAGCCGAGGCCCAGGCACGCCAGATCGCGGCCTCGAAGGTGAGGCATGTGGTCAGCGTGTCCTGCGATCTCCAGAGCTTCATCCGCGATGGCCTGATCCTGAAGGCGGCGGGCTTCCGACTTGTCAGTGTCACGCCGGTCGATCAATTCGCCTGGAGCCGCCACATCGAGCTCGTTGGCGACTTCCAACGCTGATGCCGACGGGCTAAGAAGCACCCATGCGCCGCGCCGTCCTCGCCTCCGTGAATGCCCTGCCGCTTCTGCCGAAGCTTGCGGCCATCGTCGGCGCGAAGCATGTCATCACCGATCCCGATGTGATGGCGCCCCATCTCAGCGAGTGGCGCAAGCTCTACACCGGCAAGGCCCAGGCCGTCGTGCGTCCCGGCTCGACCGAGGAAGTGTCGGCCATCATGCGCCTGGCGCACCAGACGGGCACGCCCGTCGTGCCGCAAAGTGGCAACACCGGCGGCGTCGGCGGCCAGATACCCGATGACAGCGGCAGGGCGATCCTGCTGTCGCTCGCCCGCATGGACAAGGTGCGGGAGGTGCAGCCGCTCTCGAACCTGATGACCGTCGAGGCGGGCGTGGTGTTGCAGAACGTGCAGGCCGCAGCAGCCGAGGTGGATCGCTTCTTCCCGATGTCGCTGCCCTCCGAGGGCAGCTGCATGATCGGCGGCAACCTTGCGACCAATGCAGGCGGCACGGGCGTCATTGCCTATGGCAACACCCGCGATCTGGTGCTGGGTATCGAGGTCGTGCTGCCGGATGGCCGCATCTGGAATGGTCTCTCCGGCCTGCGCAAGGACAATGCGGGTTACGAATTGAAGCACCTCTTCATCGGTTCGGAAGGTACGCTGGGCGTCATCACGGCGGCGACGCTGAAGCTCTTTCCGCGCCCCCGCAGCCAGGTCACGGGCTTCATCGGGCTTGCATCCCCCGAACAGGCGCTGAAACTGCTGGCGCGGGCTCAGGGCGCTTCCGGCGGTACGGTCACGACCTTCGAGCTGTTGCCGCGCCTCGGCATCGACATGGCCATCAAGAACGGCGCTGGTGTGCGCGATCCGCTGGCTGGCAAGCACGACTGGTATGTTCTGCTGGAAGTGTCCTCGCAGGACGCGCAGGGGACACAGGAAAGAGGCTTGCAGGACAAGGTCGAGGCCATGCTGGCCGAGGCTTTCGAGGCGGAGGAGGCCGAGGACGCGGTGCTGGCCTCGTCGCTCGACCAGCGCATGAATCTCTGGAAGATACGTGAGGATCTGCCCTTCGCGCAGGCAACCGAGGGCGCGTCGATCAAGCACGATGTCTCGGTGCCCATCGCCAGCGTACCCGCCTTCATGGCGGAAACGCTGGCGATGCTGGCGACGCGGTTTCCCGGCTGCCGTCCCTGTCCCTTCGGCCATCTCGGTGATGGCAATCTGCATTTCAACGTGACGCAGCCGAAAGACGCCGATGGCCAGGCCTTCCTGGCGCTTTATGACGCCATGAACGAGGCTGTCTTCGACATCGTGGAGCGTTACGGCGGCTCGATTGCGGCGGAGCACGGCGTGGGACAGCACAAGCGCAAGCTGCTGCCACGCTACAAGGATCCCGTGGCGCTTGATCTGATGCGGACCCTGAAGGCCGCGATCGATCCCCGCGGCATCATGAATCCGGGCAAGATTCTGTGATTTAAGTCTCTGGTAACCATATTCGGGCGAAATCAGCCGTGAATTGGACATAGACTTCGGTCATCGGGCTTCCCATCCCGGTGTGATCGACAACGCGGAAACCATGGCAGATCAAATGCAACGCGCCCTCCGTCAACGCGCCGTCCTGGTTCTCGGCCTCGCGCTGTTCGGCGGCCTGGCCCAGGCCCAGACTGCGCCGCTCGACACGCGTCCGGCCAATCGCCCTGCTGTGCCCGCGTCGGGTCCGATCCTGCCGCAGCCAGCCCAGCCCCCCGCTCCCGCCGCGGAGACACCGCAGGTGCTGACGGAGCGCATCAACCGTTCGCTCAACGCCATGACCTCGCTGGTTGGCGATTTCACCCAGATCAGCGCCGATGGCCGCCGCCGGGCAGGCAAGCTCTATGTCCTGCGTCCGGGCAAGCTGCGCTTCGATTACAATCCGCCGAGCCAGCTCGAAGTGGTGTCGGACGGCTCCAATGTCGCGGTCATCGACAAGCGCGTGCCCCAGCAGGATGTCTATGGCATCAACCAGACGCCGCTGAAGTTTCTCGTGAGCGAGCGCATCGATGTCAGCCGGGACACCAAGGTGATCGGCGTGCGCCGCGACAAGGACGAGGTGATCCTCGACATCGAGGACAAGAACACCGTGGCGGGCACGTCCAAGATCCGCATTCATTTCAACGGCGAGAGCTTCCAGCTCCAGCGCTGGACCGTGACCGATCCGCAGGGCGTGCCGACGACGGTGCAACTGGCCAACCTGAGCACGCAGCAGCGGCCCGACCGCAGCCTGTTTTTCATCAACTACCAGTTCAACGCGAGCCGCCCCAATCCGAATTGAGAGCGGTGATGAGCGTTGCAACCAAGGCAGACATCCGCAAAGCCATTCTTGCGAAACGCAATGCGGCCTCGCCGGAATGGCGCGCCATGGCCTCCGCTGATCTGGCGAAACACGCGCTTGCCCATGTATCCTCTGGTCCCGGTGGCCCTGTGGCGGGCTATTGGCCTTATAAGTCGGAAGCCGATCCCCGCCCGCTGATGGCGATGCTGCGCCGCTTCGGGCGCAGTCTGGCCCTGCCGGTGATCGAACATCCTGACGTGATTTTCCGCCGCTGGATCGAAGGCGTCGAACTGGTCGATGCGGGCTTCGGCACGCTCGGTCCGGATGCCAGCGCCGATCTCCAGCGTCCCGCTGTGCTGCTGGTGCCGCTGGCAGCCTTCGATGCCTCCGGCCACCGCATCGGCTGGGGGCAGGGGCATTATGACAGGGTGATCGAGCGGCTGCTGGCCGATGGCGATCCGTTGCTGACGGTCGGAATCGCCTTCAGCTTCCAGCAGGTGGATCAGGTGCCAGCCGAAGCCCATGACCGCCCCCTTGATCTGGTGGTGACCGAACAGGGCGTGGTCCATGGCAGGATCGCGAGCGGTTGACGGACGCCAGTTGACGGACGGTACCTGCCGCGTCACTGAACCCCATGCGCATTCTTTTTGTCGGCGACATCGTGGGCCGTCCGGGCCGGACCATCCTGCAGGAGCAATTGCCGCGCTTGCGCCAGCGCTGGAAGCTCGACGCCGTCATCGTCAACGGCGAGAATGCCGCCGGGGGCTTCGGCATCACCGAGGATATCCTGCAGGACTTCCTGGATGCTGGTGCCGATGTCGTGACGCTGGGCAACCATTCCTGGGACCAGAGCGAGGCCATGGTGTTCATCGCTCGCCATGACCGGCTGATCCGCCCGGTGAATTACCCTCCCGGTGCGCCCGGCCGGGGTGCGACCCTTGTGGAAGTGACGGGCGGGCGTCGCCTGCTGGTGATCAACGCGCTGGGACGCCTCTATATGGACGCGGTGGATGATCCCTTTCGTGCGGTGGAGCGCGAGGTCGACGCCTGCCCGCTGGGAGCCGCCGCTGATGCCATCGTGGTGGACATGCATGCCGAGGCAACATCCGAGAAACAGGCCATGGGCTATTTCCTCGATGGCCGCGTCAGCCTCGTCGTCGGCACCCATACCCATGCGCCGACAGCGGATCATCGGATTCTGCCCGGCGGCACCGCCTATCAGAGCGACGCGGGCATGACCGGCAACTACG
>JANNFV010000698.1:0-2824 GCA_031380285.1 Hyphomicrobiales bacterium
CTGAACCCGGCGGTGGAGGAAATCCTCTATCCCGCTATGGAGGATTTCCAGCTTGATCTCATCATCGGCGAAGGCCCTGCTGCCCGCTCGGTCAAGATCGACCTGCCACGCTTCACGCTGGTGGGGGCCACCACCCGCGCAGGCCTGCTGACCACGCCGCTCAGAGACCGCTTCGGCATCCCGATCCGCCTGCAATTTTACACCACCGAGGAGCTGGAGTTCATCGTCAAGCGCGGCTCGCGCGTCATGGGTCTTTCCATGTCCGACGAAGGTGCCAACGAGATTGCCCGGCGCTCACGTGGTACGCCGCGCATCGCCGGACGCCTGTTGCGCCGGGTGCGCGACGTGGCGCTGGTGGATGGTGCGGACACCGTGACCCGTCAGGTCGCGGACAAGGCGCTGCGCATGATGGAGGTGGACGCGCTGGGCCTCGACCAGATGGACATGAAATACCTGCGCACCATCGCGGAGAAGTTCGGTGGCGGTCCGGTGGGCGTCGAGACCATCGCAGCCTCGCTCTCGGAAGGGCGCGATGCCATCGAGGAGATCATCGAGCCCTACCTGATGCAGCAGGGCTTCGTGCAGCGTACGCCGCGCGGCAGGCTGCTGACCGGTCATGCCTTCCGCCACATGGGCCTGCCAGAGCCGCAAAGGGAGGCTGGGCAGTTCGGGTTGTTTGGCGCGGAAGAAGAATAGTCAGAAATCCGCCAGATCCGGAATCCGGCCAAAAGCGATCTTCGCGCCTGCATAACCACCCGGCGGCTGGAGCTGCACCCCGAGCATGGCAGCGGAGTGGCCGAAGCGGGCGGAGAGCTGGTCAGTCACGGCAGAAAGAACCTGCCATCGGCGGCGCTCGGCTTCCATGCTCTCCACGGTCAAGAGATCACGGTGGATATCCACGGTCTTGACGAGGCCATGCAAGGCGACGAACACGCTCTTGGCGCGCACAAGCGCCTGATCGGATGCCGCCTTGCGCAACAGCCCATTCAGGCTCAGCAACAACGCGTGATCGTCCTGCACGGGCGCAAAGCGCTGTTCCCTTGCCCAGCGGCTCCTGTCAGGACCGCGCAACTGAAGACTGAGGCCACCCGCTGCGAAATCCTCCCGCCGCATGCGCCGGGCGGCCTTGACCAGCAGCAGCCGGGCACAGCCGGCGATCTGATGGGGTGCACGCCAGTCCGGCGGCAGGATACGGCTATGGCCGAACATGCTTCGCCGGGTTTGCGGCTTGATATACGCGCCCCCATGCAGCGCCGCATGAAGACGCTCCCCTTCGACATTTCCCCACAGCGCCCGCATCTGCTTGGGTGCAAGCGCGAGCAATCCGCGCATGTCACTGACACCCGCGCGGGCAAGCCGCTCCGCATTGCCGGATGCGATTCCAGGAACATCCGTCAGCTTGAGGACGAAAAGCGCCTCGGGAAGAGCCGATGGCGGCAGCAGCACAAGACCGTTGGGCTTGTTCATTTCGGCCGCAATCTTGGCAATCAGTTCGTTGGGTCCAAGGCCGATCGAACAGGTCAGACCCGGGCTGAAGGCGCGGGCCAGAGCCGCCTTGATGTCGAGTGCCAGAGCGTGGGCGCGGGCCTGCTCATTCAGCATCAGCGAACACGTCAGTTCATCGATCGAACGCACCGCCAGCACCGGGACGACCGTGTCTATCACCGCAAGAATCTGATGGTGCAGACGCACATAGGCCTCCGGTCGGGCTGGCACGATCACGATCCCGGGACAAAGGTCGCGCGCCTCCCTGACGGGCGTCCCCACCTTGAAGCCGAAGGCCTTGGCTTCCCGGCTTGCGGCGATCAGACAGGTGCGCTCGCTTGCCAGAGGGGTCACACCGACGGGTCGCCCGCGCAATTCCGGCCGCAGGTGCTGCTCGGCACTCGCGAAGAAACTGTCAAAATCGAGATAGAGCCATCCAAGGCCGAGATCTGTGAGCGACATGGAGAATTAATAGAAC
Source organism: Hyphomicrobiales bacterium (assembly GCA_031380285.1). Lineage (GTDB taxonomy): Bacteria > Pseudomonadota > Alphaproteobacteria > Rhizobiales > Beijerinckiaceae > JADCCX01. Next base: position 1,964 of record JANNFV010000698.1, read on the forward strand.
AAATAAAGAACAAAAGAAAGAGCATGATCAACCGTACAACCTGCCAAACATGACGAATGGGCTGGCTCCTCCGGCCCGCCTGTGCGACCGTGCAAGCATGAATCTCGCCGCACTCGACACCTTCTGTGCCTCCCTCCCCCATTCTTGGCGCGTGATCCAGTGGGAGGATGCCCATGTCTGGAAGGTCGGCGTGGGAGCGCGGGCGAAGGTCTTCATCATCGCACGGACGGGCGACAACGGGCTGGCGCATGCCTCGTTCAAATGCTCCCCCATGAGCTTCGACCTGCTGAAGGAGCAACCCGGCCTGCGCCCCGCGCCCTATCTGGCGTCACGCGGCATGAGCTGGATCCAGCGGACCAGCGATGCCTCCATGGATGACGGAGCGCTCAAGGACTACATTCGCGAGAGCTTCCGGCTGGTGTCATTGGGCCTGACCAAGGTGGAGCAGCAGCGGCTGGGGTTGAATCAGGGGTGAGGCCCGGACATCTCCCCTTGCGGGGGCGCGGCGGCCCCGCCTATCTTGCCCCTATGCAAGTGATTTTCCACGAGAGCAGGCAGCACGGAAGCACACCCTCCCGATGATGCGGCAATACGAGCTGCTGGAACGGGTGAAGCGCTACAATCCCGATACGGATGAAGCGCTGCTCAACCGCGCCTATGTCTATGCCATGAAGGCCCACGGCAACCAGAAGCGGGCCTCGGGCGACCCCTATTTCGCGCATCCGCTCGAGGTCGCTGCGATCCTGACCGACCTGAAGCTCGACGATGCCACCATCGTTGCCGCCGTGCTGCACGACACGATCGAGGATACCGAGGCGACGCGCGAGGATATCGACAAGATTTTCGGCGCGGAGATCGGCC
>JANNFV010000005.1:0-1778 GCA_031380285.1 Hyphomicrobiales bacterium
CCGTTGATGGTGTCATTGCCTTCCATGCCGCGAAACCAGTTGTCGCCGTTGTTGCCAACCAGCGTGTCGTTTCCCGTGCTGCCTTCGACGCCATCGATGTTGATGTAGGTATCGAGATTGCCATGCGTGTCCCTGGCGGAGTTTGCACCCTGGGTCAGCGCGTTGATGGTGACGGACGCGCCAGTAAGATTGGCGAAGACACCGCCCGTGCCCGATTCCGGCCGATAGAAGACAATATCGGTATCGGTATCGACGCCGCCATCCATCGTGTCGTTGCCCTGATCACCGAAGAATTCGTCTGCTCCAGTGCCCCCCAACAGGGAGTCGTTGCCTGCACCGCCCCTGATCTCATCACTTCCAGCCTCGCCATTGATCGTGTCATTGCCGCTGCCGCCGGTGATCGTGTCATTGCCGCCCCCGGCGTTGAACGTATCGCCGATAGCATCCTGCAATTCGCCGACGGTGCCGCCCGTGAAGCCGGTCAGTGTGCCGGTGGTGGCCTTGGCAACATCGTTGCCGCTCGTGCCTGTGAATGTCGCCATGATACGCTCCCCTGAATGCCCTGGACACAAACGAGGGGACGCTCTGGTCCCAGGCTCGTTACGTATGGTCTAGATCACGAGCACTCGCGCCCGATCGTTTGAATGCAATCTTGCGACGCGCGGCCGAGTTGACTGGCGCCCCAAGGACGATGTTGCGGCATCTGTGGCCAGGACGATCCCGTTCAAATCGCGGGCTCCTGGAGGGATGCCGTTCTCGTGGTTAAAAATCCCTGAAAAATACCGTAGTCGAAGATGATATCTTGACGATTGAAATCACAATTCATGGTTAACGCGCGGTTCTCCTTGCCCCACGCCCCAACGCAAAAGGCGGCCCTGAGGCCGCCTTCGCTGTGTTCCGGTCTGTCGTGGCTAGCCTCACCCAAACGTGAAATCCGCCGCTGTCAGCCCGCCCGCCAGCGTGCCGAGGAACCAGATGTTGGTCTCGTTGGCTGTTGCCAGACCCAGGGTGAGCACGCAGCCTGCCGCCGTGTTCTGCAGCAGGTTGCCGCCGATCACCGTACCCAAGGCCGCGTTCAGCGCCTGGTAGCCCGCGAAGCTCGTCAGCGTGCTCCCCGAGATAGCGACGCTGTCGTTGGTGCCGCCCGCCTCGAAGTAGAGCAGCAGCTGCGTCTGCGTGCCGCCCGCCGCGGCGTTGACCCGGATCACGTCGTTGCCGATGCCGTCGGCGTAGAGGTAGTTGGTGCCGATGCCGCCATCCAGCGTGTCGTTGCCGTCCTCGCTGATGAGAATATCGTTGCCCGCCCCGCCGATGAGTTCGTCGTTGCCCGCGCCACCCAGCGCGTAGTCGTCGCCGCCGAAGCCGTTGAACAGGTCGTTGGAGGCGATGGCCGTGCCGCCCACCAGGATGTCAACGCCGTCACCGCCGAAGATCTGCGAGGCACCCGCGGCCTGGCGGTAATAGTAGTTCTGGTCCGCGCCACCATTCATGATGTCGTTGGTGCCTTCCGACACCAGGATGTCGAGGCCCGCCCCGCCCGACAGCACGTTGTTGCCGGTGCCGGAGAAGAGATAGTCGATGCCGTCGCCGCCGATCAGCGTGTCATCGCCGATATCGGCCAGCAGGATGTCGTTGTCCGCGCCGCCATCGAGCAGGTCGTTGCCATCGCCGCCCAGCAGGTAATCCGCGCCGTTGCCTGCCACGATGGTGTCGTTGCCGGCCAGGCCGCTGAGCGCGTCATTGCCATCGCCACCGGTGATGGAATCGACGCCCGCCGT
>JANNFV010000021.1:0-4446 GCA_031380285.1 Hyphomicrobiales bacterium
ATTGCCCAACCGCCGCACCTCGGGGTCTGCTCCCAGGTTGCCCACCAGAATGACCTTGTTCACGCTTCCAGCCATCACGGCCTCCTGATCCTGCAAATGTCGTTGCTGCACTATAGCGCCCCGGCCCGGCTGATGCGAACCGGGGCTTCTGCTTGTCCACACGCGATTGCGACGGGGCCAAGCCGAGATTGCGAATAATATGTTCTATCTTTGTTCACGTCAACAACTCCCATTTCGTGGTTTCCCGTCAAGGCCATTTCCGGCATAGACAGCGCCAGAATTGCAGGAGCACCCATGCCCATCCTCCATGGCATCCAGACCGTTCGTACTGCCGCTGCCCTGCGCCAGCAGGTCGAGGCGTGGAAGCGGGCGGGAGAGCGCGTGGCGCTGATGCCGACCATGGGGGCGCTCCATGCCGGGCATGTCAGCCTGGTGAAGGCAGCGCGGCGGCGGCGCTGCCGCGTGGTGGCGTCGATCTTCGTCAACCCCACGCAATTCGCGCCCACCGAGGATTTCTCGCAATATCCGCGCACTTTCGCGGCGGACTGCGCCATGCTGGCCGCTGCCTCCTGTGATCTCGCCTATGCGCCGACGCCGTCCGAGATGTATCCCGACGGTTTCTGCAGCACGGTCACGCTCACCGGCCCGGCCAAGGCTGGTCTCGAGGATGCCTTTCGCCCCACGCATTTTGACGGAGTCGCGACCGTGGTGGCGAAGCTGTTCACGCAATGCCGACCGGATATCGCGATCTTTGGCGAGAAGGACTACCAGCAACTCATGGTGGTGACGCGCATGGCACGGGATCTCGATCTGGGCGTTGCAGTGATCGGTGCGCCGACAGTGCGGGAGGCGGATGGCCTGGCGATGTCGTCGCGCAACCGCTACCTCACGGCGGACGAACGGGCATCGGCCGTGCTGGTGCCCGACAGCCTGAAGTCCGCGATTGCCGCGATCCGCACCGGCATGGCGCCGAACAAGGCGGCTGCGGAGGCAGCGGCAAAGCTTGCCGCTGCGGGATACGCCGTCGATTATGTCGCCGTGCGCCACGCCATCACCCTGGCTCCGGTGAAGGCCCTGGCGGACGGGCCTTTGCGCATTCTCGTCGCGGCAAAACTGGGCAACACGCGCCTCATCGACCACATGGCGGTGTGACAAAAAGTGACCCGCCAGGCGGGGGCCGTGCCTGGCGGGTCCAACGTCAGCGACCGGGTGTCGGAGCTCCGGGTGCGATGGGAGTTCCTGGGGTGGCCGACGTGTCTGCTGTTTCCAGGGTTAACGGAGGAAGAGGCTTCTGCCGCCCGACCGTTAACGGGGTCTGCGAAACACAGGCATAATGCCCGGGATGTGTTGCAGTGCCGGAAAACTCCATGGTCCAATTTAAATCGTATTTTCAGCGCTTTGGCTGCTTTTACGCGGGGTCAAGGCAGGGATTGATTCACCACGGGGTTTTGTTCAAATGCCGTGGATCGGGCAAAAGACGTGCAGCACCAAGGACTTCGCCGATTGGCGCTTGATGAACACCCTGTAAAGACAACCGCAGACTGGCCGGCAGCAGGGCCTGACGCAGCGTCAACTTGCCGAAATTAACGATTGGAGCCCTCCCCTGTTTTACCATGTTTCGAAGATCGGCTGGTTCCTGGTGGAGCCTTCCAACCTTTTTCTGGTGCTGGCGCTGGCGGGACTGGGGCTGGGCTGGACCCGTTTCTGGCGTCTGGGCCGCCGCCTGGCCGTGCTGGGATGCGGCCTGCTGCTGATGCTGGGCCTGACACCCGTCGCGAACTGGCTGATCCTGCCGCTGGAGATGCGCTTTCCAACGCCCGACCTGACGGGCCGCAAGGTGGACGGCATCATCGTGCTGGGCGGCACGGTGCAGGAGCGGCAGACGCTGGCACATGGAACACTGGCGCTCAACGATGCAGGCGAGCGCGTCGTGGCCATGGCCGACCTCGCCCGCCGCTTCCCGCAGGCCCGCGTCATTTTCACGGGCGGCGCGGGCATCTATTCCAACGCGCCCAAGCCGGAAGCCGAGGTGCTGCGCGATCAGCTTGGCACGTTGGGGCTGGCGGCTGACAGGGTGATCATCGAGAGCCAATCCGTCAACACCTGGGAGAACGCCGTGCTCTCCAAGCCTATCATGCAGCCGAAGCCGGGCGAGACCTGGCTGCTGGTGACCTCGGCCTGGCACATGCCGCGCTCCGTCGGCATCTTCAGGAAAGTCGGCTGGGAGGTGACGGCCTATCCCGTCGATTTCCGCACCGGGGGTTGGCCGGACCAGACCCGAGGGTTCTCCTCCGTCTCCGATGGCTTGCGGCGGACGGAGGTTGCCACGCGGGAATGGCTGGGCCTGCTGGTCTATTGGGTCACGGGCAAGACGGATGCGCTGTTTCCGGCACCGTGAAAGCACGGCTGGGCAAGGGAGGGCTGATACAATTGTCCTCATTCAAACCATGACAGCAGTATCTTCACGCGATACAAACAGGTCAGGGAGACTGTCCTGAATGAAGCTTGACTCCGTTCTCATCGCCAACCGGGGCGAGATCGCCTGCCGCGTCATCCGCACCGCCAAGCGCCTCGGCATGCGCACCATCGCGGTCTATTCCGAGGCTGATGCCAAGGCGCCCCATGTGGCGATGGCGGATGAGGCCTATCTGATCGGACCTGCGCCCGCCCGCGACAGCTACCTGCGGGGCGACGTGATCCTGGAAGTGGCGAAGAGGGCAAAAGCGGCCTGCGTGCATCCCGGCTATGGCTTCCTGTCGGAGAACACAGGGTTTGCGGCGGAATGCGCCAAGGCGGGCATCGTGTTCGTCGGCCCGCCCTCCTCAGCCATCGAGGCCATGGGCCTGAAGGATGCGGCGAAGACGCTGGTCGAAAAGGCGGGCGTGCCCGTGGTGCCAGGCTATCACGGCAGCAACCAGGACCCGGCGTTCCTGAAGGAGCGCGCCTATTCCATCGGCTATCCCGTGCTGATCAAGGCGGTCGCGGGCGGTGGCGGCAAGGGCATGAAGCGCGTGGACAAGCACGCCGAGTTCGAGGAGGCGCTGGCCTCCGCCCAGCGCGAGGGCAAGAACTCCTTCGGTGACGCCCGCGTGCTGATCGAGAAATACGTGACCGCGCCGCGCCATGTCGAAATCCAGGTCTTCGGCGACAGCCACGGCAACGTGGTGCATCTGTTCGAGCGTGATTGCTCGGCCCAGCGCCGCCACCAGAAGGTGATCGAGGAAGCGCCCGCCCCTGGCATGACGGATGCCGTCCGCGCCGCCATGGGCAAGGCGGCGGTCGATGCGGCGAAGGCGGTGGGCTATGTGGGTGCGGGAACGGTGGAGTTCATCGCCGACGGCTCGCGCGGGCTGCGCGTCGACGGCTTCTATTTCATGGAGATGAACACGCGTCTGCAGGTGGAGCATCCGGTGACAGAGATGATCACGGGGCTGGACCTCGTGGAGTTGCAGTTCAAGGTGGCAGCGGGTGAGCCCCTGGGATTTGCGCAGGAGGATTTGCGCATCAATGGCCATGCGGTGGAGGCGCGGGTTTACGCCGAAGACCCGGAGCATGATTTTTTGCCATCCACGGGGAAGCTTTGGGCGTTGCGCTTGCCGGAAGTGACGGCGGAACGGCCGGACGTGAGCGTCCCTTCTCCCCTGGGAGAAGGTGGCAGGCAAAGCCTGACGGATGAGGGAGAACCGCAAGCGTCGGGATTCTCCCTCATCAGCCCGCCATCCGGCGGGCAGCTTCTCCCAGGGGAGAAGCATGGAGCCACGCCCGGCATCCGCGTTGACTCCGGCGTCGCTGAGGGCGGCGCGGTGACGCCCCACTACGATCCCATGATCGCCAAGGTGATTGCCCACGGAGCCACGCGCGACGAGGCGCTGGACCGGCTGTCGGTGGCGCTGCGCCAGACCATCGTCGCCGGGCCGAAGAGCAATGTGCGGTTCCTGCGGCTGCTGGCGGATCACCCGGATTTCCGGGCGGGGAAGCTGGATACGGGGTTGATCGAGCGGGAGAAGGGGACGCTGGGCGCGGTGGAGCAGCCGGTGGATGCGGAGGCGGTGGCGGCGGGTGAGTTTACCCTGACTGTTGACGAGCAAATTCGACTGCAGAAATCTGCTGTGGCGAGAGGTGCTGCAACGAGCGATCCTTGGGCAACAGAAGATAGCTTTGCGATCAACCCACTCATGATCACAACTCTGATTTCAGCGGATGGCAATCTCTATTCAGAGACCCTTCCAAGGAAGCTTCAACCTGTTGACTCGATTGTTGCTGCAGGCGCCGGTTATCTCGTCATCCGCGACAACCGTCAGACCCGCGTCGCCCTCTTCGACCCGTTCGACGTCGATCTCGACGCCATGGACGACTCCGGTGGCGCTGCGGTCAAATCCCCCATGCACGGCAAGCTTGTCGCCCTGATGGTGCAGGCCGGTGATGCCGTGACCAAGGGCCAGAAGC
>JANNFV010000040.1:0-1915 GCA_031380285.1 Hyphomicrobiales bacterium
GCCAACCAGATCCAGAAGCCATTCTCGCATCTCACGATCATCGTTCGCCAGGTTTCGGAGGCCGCATAATGGGACAGAAAGTCAATCCAATCGGCCTGCGCCTCGGCATCAACCGCACGTGGGACAGCCGCTGGTTCGCCAGTTCGGGCGAGTACGGCAAGCTGCTGCATGAGGACATTGCCATCCGCAAGATGCTGATGGACACGCTGAAGCAGGCTGCCATCTCCAAGGTTGTGATCGAGCGTCCGCACAAGAAGTGCCGCGTGTCGATCCATTCCGGTCGTCCTGGTGTCGTGATCGGCAAGAAGGGCGCGGATATCGACAAGCTGCGCAAGCAGATTGCCGAAATGACCGACAGCGAAGTCGCGATCAACATCGTGGAAGTGCGCAAGCCGGAAATCGATGCGACGCTGGTCGCCGAATCGATTGCCCAGCAGTTGGAGCGCCGCGTGGCGTTCCGCCGCGCCATGAAGCGCTCGATGCAGTCCGCAATGCGCCTGGGTGCCGAAGGCATCAAGGTGACCTGCTCGGGCCGCCTTGGCGGTGCTGAGATTGCGCGCATCGAGACCTACCGCGAAGGCCGCGTGCCTCTGCACACGTTGCGTGCCGACGTGGATTACGGTGTCGCCACCGCGATCACGGCCTATGGCACCTGCGGTGTGAAGGTCTGGATCTTCAAGGGCGAAATTCTCGAGCATGACCCGATGGCTTCCGAGCGTCGTGCCACCGATGACGGTGGACGCAGCCAGGGCCGTCGTGCGCCGGATGCGGCGTAAGACAGGGATATTTGAGCCATGATGCAACCGAAACGGACGAAGTTCCGCAAGCAGTTCAAGGGCCGGATTTCCGGTGTCGCTTCCAGCGGCACGGAACTCGCCTTTGGCGAATTTGGCCTGAAGGCCATGGAGCCGGATCGTTTGACCGCGCGCCAGATCGAAGCGGCCCGCCGCGCCATGACACGCCACATGAAGCGTGCCGGACGCGTCTGGATTCGCATCTTTCCTGACGTGCCGATTTCGAAGAAGCCTCTCGAGGTCCGCATGGGCAAGGGCAAGGGCGCGCCGGAATATTGGGCAGCCAAGGTGAAGGCCGGCAAGATCATGTTCGAGCTTGGTGGTGTTCCCGAGCTCGTCGCCCGCGAATCGCTTGAGCTGGCAGCCGCCAAGCTTCCCATCAAGACGCGCTTCGTTGCGCGCATCGTCGAGTGAGGAGGGGACCATGAAGACCACGCAGCGTCTCTCCGATATCCGCGCATTGAGCACGGACCAGATGAACGAAGAGCTGACCAAGCTGAAGAAGGAGCAGTTCAACCTGCGCTTCCAGCGTGCCACGGGCCAGCTCGAGAACACGGGTCGCGTCAATCAAGTCCGCAAGGACATCGCCCGCATCATGACCGTGTCTCGCCAGAAGGCTGGCGAGAGCACCAAGGCCTGAGGAAACACCAATGCCGAAGCGTATCCTCCAGGGAACCGTTGTCTCTGACAAGCAGGACAAGACCATCGTCGTGAAGGTGGAGCGTCGTTTCACGCATCCGCTTCTGAAGAAGACGGTGCGTCGTTCCAAGAACTACCACGCCCATGACGAGGCGAATGCCGCCAAGGTTGGCGAGAACGTGCGCATCGAAGAGACCGCGCCTGTCTCGAAGCTGAAGCGCTGGACTCTCGTCGGCGAGACCAAGTAATCGGTTTTACGCGGTTACAGCCCGGCGCTCGTCGCAGGGCTGTTCTGACACTTCTGTTTTTTATGCGGAATGTGTTGCTTTGTCAGCGTTGCTCCTCTATGGCGACGCTTCTTTCCAAACGAAAGGCGAGGAGGCGGTTTGTCGGCTCTGCTGGCAAAACGAGACTTCCGTCAGGCGTAGTCCAATCCGGAACCCCGGTTTGGAAACCGATCTGAAACAAGAAAGGGATCAAAG
>JANNFV010000065.1:0-1500 GCA_031380285.1 Hyphomicrobiales bacterium
CATCATGTTGGCGGGCGAATAGAGCACGGTGACGCCGTGGTCCTTCGCGAGGCCCGCCCGGATCGCCTCGATCTCGTCGGCCTTGCCCAGACCGTTGATCATGAGGTTCACGCCCTGCGCCGCCAGCGCTTTCGCGAAGCCGAGGCCAATGCCCGAGGTGGAGCCGGTGATGACGGCGGATTTGCCTTTGAGGGCCATGGGTTGGTTTCCTTTCCAAATTGAACGCCCGCTTCTCCCTTGGGAGAAGCTGTCAGGCGGAGCCTGACTGATGAGGGAGAACCGCCGAGGTCAGTGGTTCTCCCTCATCCGTATGCCTCCGGCAGCCACCTTCCCCCGAGGGGGAAGGAAGAAATCAACCCAAAGCCTCGCGCACCTTCGCCACCAATTGATCGCGCGGCACAGCATATTGCACTTCTGACTGGCGGGCCAGATACACCTCGCGGTCAGTGATGGTCTTGGCGATGGCGGCGAGAGCGGCACCCTTGACCAGATCCTTGATCTGCACCTCGCCCTTGGCAGCTTCATCGCCGCCTTGAATGATGGCGAGCGGGCTGTTGCGGCGGCTGCAATATTTCATCTGGGCACCAAAACCGGCGGCATCGCCGAGGTAAAGCTCGGATGCGATGCCGGCATTGCGCAGTTCCGACACCATCTGCTGGTATTCAGCGATGCGCTCGCGGTCCATCACGGTGACCACGACCGGGCCTTGCGGGGCGTCGCTCTTGAGCTTGCCGAGATGCGTGAGCGCGGCCTGCAACCGCGACACGCCGATGGAAATGCCGGTGGCCGGGACATCCTCCGCGCGGAAACGCCCAATGAGGCCGTCATAGCGCCCGCCGCCGCCGACCGAGCCGAAGCGCACGGACTTGCCGTCGTCGCCGGGAACATCGAAGGTGAGTTCGACCTCGTAGACCGGGCCGGTGTAATATTCGAGGCCGCGCACGACGGAGGGGTCGATGCGGATGCGGTCTTCCGCATAGCCACAGACCTCGACCAAGTAACGCAATTCGTCCAGCTCCCTCATTCCCAACAGATAGGTGAGGTTTGCGCCAAACTTTGCCCCGTACTGACTTCGCTCGATTGCGGCCGGAACGCGCACGAGGATGCCGCCCTTCATATTTGCTAACGCCGGGCTTTCACGCGGAACCAGGGCAGCACTGACATTGTGGACAATGTCCGTCTCAAAGAAAGCAATCAATGCTTCGGATTGCTCGCCATCCAGCCCCGCTCCCTTCGTAAAATCCCCGCTCTCATCCTTTCGCCCCGGACCCAGCAGCTTCCTGATCTCCTCCACCGGAAACTTGTCCATCTTGTCGATGGCCCGCAGCACCGTCAGCCGCGTCGCCGCATGCTCGGGGCCACCGATGCCGATTGCCTCCATCACGCCGTCGAGAATTTTGCGGTTGTTGACCTTGACGACATAGCTGCCGCGCGGAATGCCAATGGCTTCCATCGCATCGGCGAACATCATGCAATTTTCGGCGTCCGCCGCGATGCTCG
>JANNFV010000069.1:0-2345 GCA_031380285.1 Hyphomicrobiales bacterium
CCGGCAACGGCGCGTTTCCGCATGAGGCGCTTATGGACCAGATCGGCGGCGTGTCCTTCACCAAGGGCTGTTATGTTGGCCAGGAGGTGGTGTCGCGCATGCAGCATCGCGGCACGGCGCGCTCCCGCTGCGTGCCGGTGATTTTCCGCGACGGCTTCCGCTCCGAGTGGGGCGTCAACGTCACGGCGGGCGGCAAGAGCCTTGGCACGGTCGGCTCCACCGCAAAGGATCGCGGCATTGCGCTGCTGCGGCTGGACCGCGTGGCGGACGCGCTTGCTGCAGGCGAGCCGATGCTGGCGGGCGGCCTTGAGATCAGCCTTGGGCCCAAGCCGCCCTTCGTTCATTTTCCGTTTCCGGGCGAAACGGGATTTGGCAAGACGGGGTCTGGCGAGGATGCCGCATGACAGACGCTGCCGCCCGCGGTGTCATCCTGCATCCCGACGGCAAGGCGCGCTGCCCTTGGCCGGGTCTGGACCCGTTCTATGTGGCCTATCACGACACGGACTGGGGCGTGCCCGAGACCGATGACCGGGCGCTGTTCGAAAAACTGGTGCTCGACGGGTTTCAGGCAGGGCTGTCCTGGATCACCATCCTGAGGAAGCGCGAGAATTTCCGGAAGGCCTTCGATGGCTTCGATGCGCAAACCATGGTGCGCTATTCGCCCGAGAAGCTGGCGGCGCTGATGCAGGATGCGGGAATCGTGCGCAACCGCGCCAAGATCATGGGCGTGGTGCCCTCCGCACGGGTGTTTCTGGACATCCAGGAGAAGGAAGGCTTTGCCAACTACCTCTGGAAGTTCGTCGATGGCCGACCCGTGCAGAACAACCTCGTGTCCCGCGCCGATGTGCAGGCCGAGACCAAGGTGAGCCAGGCCATCTCGAAAGACCTGAAGGCGCGCGGCTTCACGTTTTGCGGCCCCACCATCGTCTATGCCTTCCTGCAGGCCTGCGGGCTGGTGAATGATCATCTTGTCGGCTGCTACACATGCCGAGGTGGCGGAGCTTGGCCGCAAGGTCGTGATGCCGAAGCGCTGACATGGCGAAGAAATCTCCCCCGCCCCGGGCGTGGCAGCGCATGCTCTCGGGCCGCCGCCTCGATCTGCTCGATCCCTCGCCCTTCGACGTGGAGATCGAGGATATCGCCCATGGCCTCGCCCGCGTCGCCCGCTGGAACGGCCAGACCAAGGGGCCACATCCGTTTTCCGTGGCGCAGCACAGCCTGCTGGTGGAAGCCATCGCCCGGCACAGCCTGCTCGACATGCCGCCGAGAACCGCGCTTGTCGTGCTGCTGCATGATGCGGCGGAATACGTGATCGGTGACATCATCTCGCCCTTCAAGGCTGTGCTGGGCAATGCCTACAAGGGCGTCGAGGCGCGCATTCTCGCCGCCGTGATGCTGCGCTTCGGGTTGCCCGCGGAAATCACCGGCGCGGTGAAGGCACTGACCAAGGATGCGGATTCCATCGCGGCCTACCACGAGGCCACGCAGCTCGCCGGATTTTCGCTGGAGGAGGCCGAACGGTTTTTCGGTAGACCAGCCAACCTGCCCCGGGGTATCCTGGCCCTGCTGGACCCCTGGACCACCGAACAGGCGGAACGCGCCTTCAACGCCCGTTTTGCCGAGTTGTCCGATGAGCTTGGTAGTTGAATCGAGAAAATGATCGGGAGATCGAGATGCCGTTCCTGCAGGTCTGCTCCCTCGCCCGGTTGCCGCGAACCGTCGCGGACATCAACGCCAGCCATGTGCTGACGCTGATCAATGCGCAGACGCCGGTGACAAGGCCTGCCTCGATCCCCGAGAACCGGCATCTCTATATCGCCATGAGCGATATCATCGAGCCGCTGGATGGGCATATCGTGCCGGGCGAGCTTCACGTCCGCAAGCTGCTCGATTTCGTGCGCGTCTGGGACAAGGCCCAGCCGATGGTTGTGCATTGCTATGCCGGGGTCAGCCGCTCAACCGCTGCCGCCATGATCACGGCCTGCGCGCTTGATCCTGGTCGGAGCGAGCAGGAAGTCGCCGGACTGATCCGGGCGCGGTCGCCGACAGCCACGCCGAACCTGCGGCTGATCGCTGTGGCGGATCGTCTGCTGGGACGGAGTGGGAAGTTGACTTCAGCGGCAGAAAGCATCGGGCGCGGCGAGGATTGCTTCGAAGGCGTGCCGTTCCGGCTGGAGGTTTGAGCTTGGTTGTCCTTCTCCCTGCGGGAGAAGGTGCCCCGCACTTGCGGGGCGGATGAGGGCAAACCACGGAACTCAGGGATTTTCCCTCATCCGTCCGCCTCCGGCGACCACATTCTCCCAAGGGAGAAGGAAAGATCAAAGCCTCATTCCCTGAATCTGAGC
>JANNFV010000075.1:0-3153 GCA_031380285.1 Hyphomicrobiales bacterium
GACGTCGAACCCGGTGGCGGAGCGCGAGACCATGGTTGCGCCCAGGCGTTGGTTGGCGCGGGCCAGATCATCCTGCGTGGTGATTTTCACGTTGGCGGGGTCTCCGTTGAAGACATGGACGGCATGGCCGGCGGCGGCTGCGACGCTGCCATCATCGGTGAAATGCTGCTCGACTGCTGCTGCGGCCCTGCGATGGGCCGCAAGGATGAGATCAAGGCGGAAGGCCTGGGGGGTCTGCACGGCTTTGAGCGTTGCGCGGTCTGGTGTGGCTGCAACGGTCCCGGCGTCGACGGAGACGATGGTGTCCGTGACAGGGGCTCCGGGTACCGCTGCTGCGTGGTCGTGTGCGGCCTGAATGGCATCGGAGATCAATTGTGCGGAAAGGAACGGCCTTGCCGCATCATGGATGAGCACAATGTCGATGGATTGCATTGACAAGGCTTCCAGCCCCGCCAGAACCGAGGCTTGCCGTGTCGCACCGCCCGTCACAGGTGGAAGCAGCTTGTGTTGGGAGCTCCCAACAGCTTGGGCGCAGAGGGCTGCATCATCCGCATGGATGACGGTCTGGACCACTGTGACGAGCGGATGATCCACAAAGGCTGCCGCCGTATGCGCCAGCACCGCCTTGCCGGCGAGCAGGCAATACTGCTTCGGCAGGTCGCCGCCAAAGCGCGAGCCCCGGCCGGCGGCGACAATCAGGGCGGCAACGCGGGGGGATTGCGAGGACGGAGACATCACCTAAGCGCTAACACGGGTTTCCAGCCCTCTCAATCATGGGCATAACGCTTATCACGATGCCCTTTGATGTTCTGGCCCCTGCGAAAGTGAACCTCTTCTTGAACGTCACGGGACGCCGTGACGACGGGTACCATCTGCTTGACTCGCTTTTCGTCTTTACTGAGCTGGCCGACAGGATCGATGGCTGGCACAGCGAACTGCCGCATTTTCATGTCTCGGGCGAGTTTGCAGGTGATGTCACGGCTGACCAGCACAATCTCGTGATGAGGGCCTGCGAGATCATGCGGCGCGAATCAGGCGTCACGCGGGTGCTCTCGTTCTGCCTCGAAAAATACATTCCCGTGGCGGCAGGCCTTGGCGGCGGCTCTGCCGACGCAGCCGCCATGTTGAAGGCGCTGAACGACTATTGGGCGCTTGGCTGGCCGACGGAGAAGCTCGCGCGTCTTGCCGGCGAGCTTGGTGCCGATGTCCCGGCCTGCCTCAGCGAGAGGGCGGTGATGGCGCGGGGAATCGGCGACGAATTGTCGCCAGCCCCTGCTTTGCCGAAATTCTCGCTGCTTCTCGCCAACCCACGCGTGCCAACCGCGACACAGGATGTCTTCAGTGTATTCGCCCGGGCCAACGCGACAATCGTGCCGCGCGAGCTTCCGCCCGTGCCCCAGAGCTGGAAAACGGTAGCCGCGCTGGCGGCGGATCTCAGATTGCGCGGCAACGACCTATTGCCGGCTGCGTTGGCCGTCACTCCTGCTATCGGCGAGGTGCTGGAAGCGCTCCAGGCGATTTGGAATGCCCCTTATGCTGGCCTGTCCGGCAGCGGCGCCACCTGCTTCGCTATCCTGCCGGATGATGATGCGGCAGCGGAAGCAGGTGAACGGCTCCACCTGGGAAACCCCGATTGGTGGTTCTGGTGGCCTGGGAAAATTATCGGATAAAAACGAAAAAACCCCGCGCATTTTCGCGCGGGGCACTTTTTCCGGTCTGATCGGGAGGAGAAATCAGGCCGAAATTCGCTCTTCGATTTCCGTTGGCTCGCGCAGCACATAGCCGCGGCCCCAGACGGTTTCGATGTAGTTCTTGCCATCCGACGCATTCGCCAGCTTCTTGCGCAGCTTGCAGATGAACACGTCGATGATCTTGAGTTCGGGTTCGTCCATGCCGCCGTAAAGGTGGTTGAGGAACATTTCCTTGGTGAGAGTGGTGCCACGGCGGAGCGAGAGAAGCTCCAGCATCTGGTATTCCTTGCCCGTGAGATGCACGCGCTCGCCGCCGACTTCCACCGTCTTCTGGTCGAGATTGACCAGCAGGTCGCCTGTCGCGATCACCGACTGGGCATGGCCCTTGGAACGGCGCACGATGGCGTGGATACGTGCGACCAGCTCGTCCTTGTGGAACGGCTTGGTGAGGTAATCATCGGCCCCGAAGCCGAGCCCCTTTACCTTGTCCTCGATGCCGGCCATGCCGGAGAGGATGAGGATCGGTGTCTTCACCTTCGATACCCGAAGGCTGCGGAGCACCTCGTAACCCGACATGTCGGGGAGGTTGAGGTCGAGCAGTATGATGTCGTAATCATAGAGCTTGCCGAGGTCGATGCCCTCTTCGCCCAGGTCCGTCGTGTAGATGTTGAAGTTTTCCGACTTCAGCATCAGTTCGATGGATTGCGCTGTGGCGCTGTCATCTTCAACAAGGAGAACGCGCATATTTGGTCCCCATCTGGCCCGTCGACAGCGCTTGAAACCGAACCATCCGGTTTCCTTCCAGCGTCCATCGCCATATTTCAGTAAGCAGTGTTAACGGCAATTGGTTAACAAATGCTGATTCACTGTTGCAAGCGTTTACGAGAAAAAAGCCTAGAATCGCTTTAAGTTGCTGACTTGAGGAGAAAATTCAGACATGCGCGGCTTCAGGCAGCACTTTAAGAAAGCGGCACAAGTGATTCTGGCGACTCACGCTCGAATCATTCCTGGTCCAGGGCTCGCTTTGAGATCTTTCGAGCGCCTGATTCAGCCTTCATCAACCATAATGGCCACGGGTTAAGAAATGGCTGCCGAATCACTCCCCGAATCAGCACGGCCCCGCTCGCCAGCAGTGCAGGCTCTGGTGGCGGAACTCGCCGATATGCCCCTGGTCGAGATCTTCGGGCGGGTCATCGCGGTGCGCGGTTTGCTGATCGAGATTGCCGGACCGCTGTCACTGATGAAGGTCGGTGGCACCATTGCCATCGAGACATCGGAACCCGAGCCCGTGATCTGCGAGATTGTCGGTTTCGAGAACACCCATGCGCTGGCTATGCCTTTTGCGGGCCTTGGCGGAGTGCGGCGCGGTTGCCGCGCTATTATAAAGCCAAGCACGCCGGGAGTTCGCCCTTCGAATGCCTGGCTTGGCCGTGTCGTCAACTGCTTTGGTCAGCCTATCGAC
>JANNFV010000084.1:0-5999 GCA_031380285.1 Hyphomicrobiales bacterium
CTGACCGGGGCTGCACCGACCATCGTGAAGCTGCCCACGCCGCTGAACGCCGTGCAATCCGTGTTCGATGGCGAGATCGTGGCGGGTGGGGCCGACGGCAAGGTCTATGTCCTGAAAGGTGATGGCAGCGAGCGGTTGGCCATATCCGTGCAGGAGATGCCGGTGACCTCGCTGGCGCTTTCAGCCGATGGCGACATGATCGCTGCGGCGGGCCTGCGCGGCGCCGTCACCATCCTCAGCCGCGACACGGGCAAGACACTCGCCACACTGGTGGGGCCGGGCCTGCCGGTGTGGTCGCTCGCCTTCCATCCCGATGGCAAGACGCTGGTGACCGGCGGGGCCGACCGCATGATCCGCAAATGGGACGTGAAGACAGGCCAGCCACTGACACCCGCCAATGCGCCCAGGCCGGATTTCCCGGCGGCCCAGATGAACGAGCGCGGCGCACAGGTGTTTCGCGCTTGCGAGGCCTGCCACACAGTCACGCCGGACGGCGGCAACCGCGCCGGGCCGACGCTGCACGGCGTGTTCGGGCGCAAGGCAGGAAGCGTGAAGGACTACGCCTATTCCGAAGGTTTCGCCGGGCACGGCATCACCTGGAATGCCGAGACAATCACGCGGCTTTTTCGCGAAGGGCCGGCCAAGGTGACGCCGGGGACGAAGATGCCGGAGCAGCGCGTGACCGATGCGGAGGATCTGGCCGCGCTGGTGGAATGGCTAGGGCGGGTGACAAGGCAGGAGTAACAATACTGATACTTAACTGATTTTTTACCATGATGCTGGCAGTTGAAAGAATGTTTTAAACTTCCATTCCTGGTGAATCATGACAACGCAAACAAACTTTGGACTCCCACATTTCGCGAACAATGACCCTGAAGGTTGGGGATCTGTGGCGGAGTTGTGGTGGTCAGTATTCAACATGAACCTTGTCTCGGTCCAGGGTTCAAACCAGGCCACATATACCAATCTTTCGTTCTCTAATGCGACTGATCTCGGCTTGCGGATCACCCTTATTGGCAATGGCTTTGCCTTCAGCAATGGCAATGCCACCGCTGGAACGCTCAACCAGCTTGAACTCCTTGATGCCAACGGAACGCTCCTGTCGCGCATCACACTGACATCTGGCGTTTCGCTGACGACCTATTTGAGTTCAAACACCTCCTCCGACCAAGCCTTTCTGCTGTTCAACGGCAATGACGTTTTCAATGGGCAATCCGGCGCGGATTATCTGGTGGGCTTTGGCGGATCAGACACGCTGAATGGCGCCGCGGGTGACGACTTTCTGAGCCCAGGCAGCTCTCTTGGCAACAGTGCCGGGTACATCGAACCGCAGGCGGATGTCGTCGATGGCGGTGCGGGGACAGACACCGTATTCCTCGATTACCGCAATCGGACTTCAGGATTCAACCTCGCATTCACCACGCAGCAAACGGCCACAGGGCAAACCCTCAGCGACGGCACAATCCTGCGCAATATCGAAAATGTTCAGATCGCCGGCGGCAGTGGCAACGACACCATTTCCGGTGGAAGTGGCGACGACCTGATCATGGGCGGAGCCGGTGCCGACTTGTTGATGGGCGGCAATGGCAACGACACACTGGCGGGGTTTGCTCTTCCGCGATACGGATTCAACGGAATTCTTGAGGCAGATACACTCGACGGTGGCGCAGGCAATGATACGGCCTATCTCGGCGCGCAGGCAGTGCTAACTGCAATGTCGGTTGATTTTACCCTCGCATCGACGGCAGCAGGCGTCCTAATCAATGGCCTCACGCGGGTGCAAAACATCGAGAATATCGACTTCACCGGCGGCAATGGCAACGACTCCATCGTCGGCGGCACCGGGGCCGATACGCTGTCTGGCGGGGAGGGGATCGACACCATACGCGGCGGCGCTGGAAACGATCTGCTCGCGGCACCCAACTCCAACATTCTTGGCGCGGTTGGCACCGCTGTTCTGGATGGTGGAACAGGAATCGATATGGCTCTGCTCCAGTTGAACCCAGGAACCTATCAGTTCGGAAGCATCGGAACATCGACCGGACAGACGTTCACTCTTGCCAATGGCCTGCAAGCCCTCGTGCTCAATATGGAAGCAGTTGGAATTTCCAATTTCGGCTTGACACCGGGATTTTATGATCTTGTTCTGACCGGATACGACGATGATGTTTTCCTCTTCGGTTCGTATTCCGGAAACGTCGATGCTGGTGCAGGCGACGACGAAATCCTGCTCAGTGGCTCGCAGGCAAGCACGGTGTACGGCGGCTCCGGAAACGACGACATCGAAACGGGCAGCGGAAATGACAGCCTGGATGGCGGAACGGATGATGACACGCTCGATGGCGTTACCGGCAACGATACGCTGACGGGCGGTACGGGCAACGACCTCTTCTTCTACTCATCCGGCCTCGATACGATCACCGACTTCATGGCGGGCGGGACCGATGACAAGATTGATCTGACGGCTTACTCAAGCCTCACAAACCTGTCGTCGGTTCTGGCGCTGGGCACCCAATCTGGCGCCAACGTGATCTTGACGTTCGGCGCAGGGAACACGCTGAAGCTCAACAACGTCACGCTGTCGTCGCTGACGGCTGCGGACTTTAGTCTGTTGCCTCCGCCACCCACAGTCTACATCGGCACACCGGGCGACGACACGATGACGGGATCGTCGGGCAACGATACCCTGACGGGGCTCGCTGGCAATGATCTTTTCATCAATCTCAGGGGGCTGGACACGATCACGGATTTTACAGCGGGTGGCACCGATGATCGAATCGATGTTACGGCGCTCGCCTCGCTCTCGGATTTTGCCAAGGCACAGGGCCTGGCCTCGCAGGTGGGTGCGGATACCATCATCACGCTGGGCTTCAACAACGTGGTGACGCTCAAGAACGTGACGCTGGGTGCGCTGACGGCGGCGGATTTTGTGCTGGCGGCGGCTGCTCCCAACAATCCGATCAACGGCACGGCGGGGCCCGACACGCTGACGGGAACGGCAGGTGTCGATTCCATCACCGGCGGTACCGGCAATGACACGCTTGGCGGGTTCGTGGGGGCCGATACGCTGGTGGCGGGCGATGGCAACGATTACCTCTATGGCGGAGCCGACAACGACCTGCTCGACGGTGGCAATGATCTCGATGTGCTGATCGGCGAAGGCGGTGACGACATCCT
Source organism: Hyphomicrobiales bacterium (assembly GCA_031380285.1). Taxonomy (GTDB): domain Bacteria; phylum Pseudomonadota; class Alphaproteobacteria; order Rhizobiales; family Beijerinckiaceae; genus JADCCX01. Next base: position 3,178 of record JANNFV010000084.1, read on the forward strand.
GCTGGCGGGTGCGGGGACCGACTATCTCTACGGCGGCACGGGCAACAACGTGATGGCGGGCAATGCGGGCCTTGATGTGTTCATCTCGGAGGGTGCCTTCGACATCATGAACGGTGGTGAGGACCGGGGCTATTTCTACCGCTACGCCGCAGGCAGCTCGCAGAGCTTCGGTGGCAGCGACATCGACATCTTCGTGGGCGGGGCCTTCGCCTCGAATGACCTGTTCCTCGGCTATGACGGGCAGGACTACGGCTATGGCGGCGATGGCAATGACGAACTGATCGGTGGCGCGGGCAACGACGTGCTGATCGGCCAGAACGGCGACGACACGCTCGAGGGCGGTGCGGGGATCAACACGCTGTGGGCCAACGACACGGGCAACGACCAGATCCGCGTCAATGTGGCGGACGCCGGCACGCAGGTCGTCGAGTTCTTCGAGGCCGGAGGATTGACCGACACAGTGCGTCTCATCGGCAGCAACCTTACCAGCTTCGCGGACTATCAGGCGCTGCTCGCCAATGTGGGCAATGCAGTCAACAACAACCTGCTGCTCAACACCGGCGCGGGTGCGCAGCTCTATCTCAACCTGGGAGCCAACCAAACCGCAATATGGTTCCAGGGCATCAGCGCTTATTCGCTCACGGCGGCGGATTTTACCTTCGGGTGAGCGCTGAACACGTGGTCGCCGCAGCGCAGGGATCCTACTGCAACGTCCCCTTGTTCTGCGCCCTCAACCGTTCCATCTCCTCGCGCTCGCGGAAATAGTCCTCGGATGTTTTCGCGGGCGCCCTCTCGGGTGCGCCGTAGGGGTCGAAACTTTGCGCTGTCATCGCACCGACGCGGCAATCCTCGCACATGCGCAACACCTTCAGCCGGTCGCTGTTGCCACCCGCATACATCCAGTGCTTGCCCTCCAGCTTGGCCGCGATGCGGTCGATGGTGGATTTGACACCGAAGGCCTTGCCGCATTCCGTGCAGCACGCGGGCTCCTCCTGCTTCAGCACCACGGGCTTTGCGCCGAAGGCGTCGAAATTGACGCGCGGTTCCAGCGTGATCACGTGTTCCGGGCAGGTCGCGGCGCACAGGCCGCATTGCACGCACAGGCTCTCGTCGAAAGTCAGCATCGGCTTGTCCGGGTTGTCGCCCAGCGCCGATACAGGACAGGCCGAGACGCAGGAGAGGCACAGTGTGCAACCCTCGGCGTTGATGGTCACGCGGCCGAAGGGTGCGCCCTTGTCCAGCGCGATGACAGCAACCGGCGCGGGCGCTGATTTGTGCATCTCGCGCAGCGCCAAGGTCATGATCTCGCGCTTGCCGCCGATGGGCAGGAAACCGGACGGGGCCTTGGTTGCTGTGCCAGTCCTGATGGCGACGAGTGCCGCCAGCAACTGATCGGGATCATCCGTCTCGATGGTGTCGGCAGCAAGGCTGGTGAAGCCCTGCGATCCAATCACCTGGTTGCCTAGGGCAATGGTCTGGCGCAAGCCATCGATGTCATGCTTGGGCCTGGCGCGGGTGAGAAACCGCACGGCTGTGCCACCATAGGCGAACACCGCCGCCAGCGCCTCGATGCCGACCTGCGTCACCTCGTTGACCGCGACAGGCAGCACATTGGCGGGCAGGCCATCGCCAAAGCGGGCCAACGCGTCGATCAGGCCATCGCCATGCTCCGCATCATGCAGCAGCACAACGGCGTCCTTGCCGCCCGCATCGCGGTAGGTGGAGAGCAACGCGCGCAGCTTCGCCAGCAGCGCCTCAGGCTTCGGCAGGGCGTAGTTCGCGGCTCCTGTCGGGCAGGCCGCGGCACAGGCCCCACAGCCCGCGCATATCTCGGCGGAGATGGCGACATGATCGCCGTTGGGCGTGATGGCCCCGGTCGGGCAGAGGTCGAGACAGCGGGTGCAGCCCGTGATGCGGGAGCGGGAATGGGCGCAGAGGTCAGCCTTGAAATCGATGTATTTCGGCTTGTCGAATGTGCCGGTCAGATCACCCGCCGCGAACAGCAATTCTGCCACCGCCGCCGGTGATGCAGGGTCTGCCGTGAGATAGCCCGAGCGCAGGTCCGGTGCCGGAAACAGCGGTGTTCCGCCCGTCAGGTCGATCAGCACGTCGCAGCGCGAGGTCAGGCCGTCCTGCGTGCGGGGCACTTTCAGGCTGCCGCGTGACGATACGGCGGGTTCGCCATAGCCGTCGATCACCACCTCGAAGGCGCCCAGCCAGCCAGACGCGTTGCGCGCCCTGCCCTTGCGCACGGGAAAATCGGCACTGCGGGGGGGCAGGATGGCGACAAGGCTGGAGAGGATGAGCGTGACATCCATGCGGGCCGCCAGTTTCGCCGCCACATCGACCGCCACCTGATCGCGCCCCAGAATGAGCATGACGCCGCCACTGCTCAAGGTCACCGGCGTCACCGGCGTCATCTCGACGGTGGCAGCGGCGATGAGCGCAGCAGTTTTCGGCCCGGCCTTGCGGCCCTCGCTCGACCATCCCGCCGTCTCGCGGATGTTGACGAAGGTCAGCTTCGCGGGCGACCCGTTGTCCTCCGCCAGATCCTGGAAGAGCGGCGCTTCCTGCGTGCACCCCACCACCAGATGGCCCTTGGTTGTGGCCAGATCGGTAAACAGTCCTGCTTCTGTCCGGCACAGATGGTTTGCGGTGCGGATTGTGGCACGCGCACAGGCCTTCGCGACGCTCTTCGCGTCGGGTGCCATCGTGTCCTCGCAGGAGCACAGGATGATCGTGGTGTCGGGCATGTCCATCGGCGTTTTCCGGTGCGGCTGTTTGCGCCGTCATTGGAAGCCCTATAAAGGGCGGGTCTCAAA
>JANNFV010000103.1:0-5337 GCA_031380285.1 Hyphomicrobiales bacterium
GTCGCGGTTTATTCCGATGCCGACCGGGACGCCCTGCATGTGACGATGGCGGATGAAGCCGTTCACATCGGTCCCGCACCCGCAGCCGAGAGCTATCTGGTCATCGAGAAGATCATCGCGGCTTGCAAGCAGACAGGCGCCCAGGCCGTCCATCCCGGCTACGGTTTCCTGTCCGAGCGCGAGGCGTTTGCGCAGGCGCTGAAAGACAACGGCATCGTCTTCATTGGCCCCAATCCGCATGCCATCGCCGCCATGGGGGACAAGATCGAATCGAAGAAGGCTGCGGCTGCCGCTGGCGTCTCCACCGTGCCGGGCTATCTCGGCGTGATCGAGGATGTGGCCCACGCCACAAAGATTGCCGACGAGATCGGCTATCCCGTGATGCTCAAGGCCTCCGCTGGTGGCGGTGGCAAGGGGATGCGCATCGCCTGGTCCGCATCCGAGGTGAAGGAAGGCTTCGAGCGCTCGAAATCGGAAGCCAAGTCCTCCTTCGGCGATGACCGCATGTTCGTGGAAAAATTCATCGTCAATCCACGCCACATTGAAATCCAGGTGCTCGGCGACAAGCATGGCAACGTGATTTATCTCGGAGAGCGGGAGTGCTCCGTGCAGCGCCGCAACCAGAAGGTGGTGGAGGAGGCCCCGTCACCACTTCTGGACGAGGCGACGCGCCGCAAGATGGGCGAACAGGCCGTGGCGTTGGCCAAGGCAGTGAATTACGACAGCGCCGGCACGGTGGAGTTCGTGGCGGGGCAGGATCGCTCGTTCTTCTTTCTCGAGATGAACACGAGGCTGCAGGTCGAACATCCCGTGACCGAGATGATCACCGGCGTCGATCTCGTGGAGCAGATGATTCGCGTCGCCTATGGCGAAAAGCTGACCATCGCCCAGAAAGACGTGAAGCTTGAGGGATGGGCGGTCGAAAGCCGCATTTATGCCGAGGATCCGACACGCAATTTCCTGCCCTCCATCGGCCGCCTCACGACCTATCGCCCGCCTGCCGAAGGCACGTTCGACGGTGTCACCGTGCGCAACGATACCGGCGTGGAAGAGGGTGGCGACATCGCAATCCACTACGATCCGATGATCGCCAAGCTGGTGACCCATGCCGCGACACGCACCGCTGCCATCGACGGGCAGGCGCGTGCCCTGGATGCCTTCGCCATCGATGGGATACGCCACAACATTCCGTTCCTGGCGACGCTGATGAGCCAGAGCCGCTGGCGGGAAGCACGGCTCTCCACCGGCTACATCGCCGAGGAATTCCCGGAGGGATTCACAGCGCCAAAACCGCAGGGCGCGGTGGCGCGGCGACTGGCCGCCGTTGCCGCCAGCATCGATCACGTGCTGAACCTGCGCAAGCGGGCAATCAGCGGGCAATTGCCGCGCCGGACAGTGGTGGCGTTCGAGCAGGAGCGCATCGTCATGCTCGGCAAGGATAACCACGCCTTGACCATCTCCGGCGAACCTGGCGATGCAGTGATGGCCTTTGCCGAGGACAGCAAGCCCGTATCCGTCGTTTCCAACTGGCGGCCCGGCGAACCGGTCTGGACTGGTACCGTGGGCGGCGTCAGCATCGCTGTTCAGGTCCGCGCCATTCTCAACGGCGTGCGGCTCGCCCATGGTGGTGCTGAAACCGATGCCCGTGTCTTCACCCGGCGAGAGGCAGAGCTTGTCAGGCTCATGCCCGAGAAAAAAGCGGCGGATACCTCGCGCTTCCTGCTGTGTCCCATGCCCGGCCTCGTCAAGGTGATCGCGGTGGCCGAGGGACAGGAAGTCAAGGCGGGCGAGACGCTGGCCATCGTCGAAGCGATGAAGATGGAGAACGTGCTGCGGGCCGAAAAGGACGCCACCGTGAAGGCGCTGAAGGCCAAGCCCGGCGACAGCCTGGCAGTCGATGCGGTGATCATGGAGTTTGCGATCTGACGACCGATCGTTGATTTCGCCAGAAACCGTTCTGCGTGCGCAAGAGTGGTCACTTCAACATAACCGCTCGTTAACACTTCCCGCCGAATACTCGCTGCTGGTTGGGAACCGGGCGATGATTCAAGGCACACACTGGCTGACGCTGTTGGTTGATCCGCGCGGTCGCATCGGGCGGTTCGGCTTGCTGGTCTCCGCCACGCTGATGCTCGCGGTGGAAGCCCTGCTGCTCATACTGACGCCAGAACAGGCCGATGGGCTGCCCGTCTATCTCTGGCCGCTGAAAGCCTTTGAACTGTGGGTCGGCTTGGCGGCGATGATCAAGCGCCTGCATGATGTGGGGCGATCCGGTTGGTGGGTGCTGGGCGGCATGGCTGGAATCTGCATCTGGAGCGCGGTGGTGGCCGTTGTCTTCGTCTTTGTGCTGGGTGGTCAGGCGTTCCAGCCGGGATCAGCCGGATATGTCATGCTGCTTGGCATCCTGATGTTGCCAGCCCTCGGTCTGGCCTTCTGGCTGCATCTCGCACCGGGTGATCCCTTCCCGAACCACTACGGCCCGCCATCGCATTGGGCTGCCAAGGCCAGGGGTGAGCCTGCCGAGGAGACAGCCGCTGCCTGACTGGCGACTGTTTGATCCGGATTTTCGCGGCACCACTCTTCCTTTCATCCCGCCAGCACACCATCTCCCGGCCATCGGTTGAGGAGAACACTGTGCTGTCCATGTCTCGCCCGCTGGGGCGGTTGTCATTCCTGCTGGGAACAAGCGGCCTGAATGTCGTGATTCTGTGCGCCGTGCTGCTCGGGATGGCGTTCAGGCCAACCGGCGGCGGTCATCTCGCCGTGCTGATCAGCGTTGGCGCGTTGCAATATCTCTGGATGGTGCTGCATGTCAGGCGCTTCGCCGATGCAGGCATGGGCCGCGGTATCCCTGTTGCTGCCTTCGCGATCTGCCTCGCGACCTTTGTGGCGGGATATCTCGTGCTTGCCGCGCTTTGGGCCTCTCCCGAGGTGCAGCGGGAGGCATTTCGCACGGCGGGTGGCTTGTCCGGCAGCGGTGCCGTCCATCACCTCGAGACAAACCAGATGATCGTGGATGGGGGCCGCTTCATCACGTCGGCCATCGGCGCGGCAGGCGCGGTGGTGCTGAGTGGCCTGATCCTGCTGGGATTTGGCCTCACCGCCTTCGCCAGCGGCTGTTTCAGCATTGTTGCGGCGCTCTTGCCGGGTGGGCGGTCGGCCAGCGGCTATTCCGCCATTCCGCACGCAGCCAGGAACTTCTCCAGCCAGTGAATGTCGTAATCGCCGTTCTGGATATCGGCATTGCGGACCAGCGTGCGGAACAGCGGCAGCGTCGTCTCGATGCCATCGACCACGAACTCGTCCAGCGCACGCCTGAGGCGCATCAGGCACTCGTTGCGGGTGCGGCCATGCACGATGAGCTTGCCGACGAGCGAGTCATAATGCGGCGGGATGGTATAGCCCTGATAGACGGCTGAATCGACGCGCACGCCCAGGCCACCGGGCGGATGGTAATAGGAAATCAGGCCAGGCGAGGGCCGGAATGTCGCGGGATGTTCCGCATTGATGCGGCACTCGATGGCATGGCCCTCGATCAGGATATCCTTCTGGGTCACGGACAGGGGCGAGCCTGCCGCCACGCGGATCTGCTCGTTCACCAGATCGATGCCCGTGATCATCTCTGTCACGGGATGCTCGACCTGGATGCGGGTGTTCATCTCGATGAAATAGAACTCCCCGTTCTCGTACAGGAACTCGATGGTGCCCGCGCCGAGATATTGCAGTTCCTGCATCGCCTTGGCGCAGATATTGCCGATCTTCTCGCGTTCCGCCGCATTGAGCGCGGGTGAGGGGCCTTCTTCCCAGACCTTCTGGTGGCGGCGCTGCAAGGAACAGTCGCGCTCGCCCAGATGGATGGCGTTGCCGCGCCCGTCACCCAACACCTGGATCTCGATATGGCGTGGCTTTTCGAGATATTTCTCGAGATAGACCGCATCATCGCCAAAAGCCGCCTTGGCTTCGGCCCGCGCGGTCTGCAGCGCATCGACAAGGTCCGATTCGGCCTTGGCAACCTTCATGCCGCGGCCACCGCCGCCCGATGCCGCCTTGACCAACACGGGATAGCCGATGCCGGCCGCGACCTTCTTGGCCTCATCGTCATCGGTGATGCCGCCGTCTGACCCCGGAACACAGGGGATGCCGAGCCGCCGCGCCGTGCGCTTCGCCTCGATCTTGTCACCCATGGTGCGGATATGCTCGGCCTTGGGACCGATGAAGCCGATCTTGTGCCCCGCCAGGATTTCCGCGAAACGCGCATTCTCCGACAGGAAGCCATAGCCGGGATGCACCGCATCCGCCCCGGTGATCTCGCAGGCCGCGATCAGCGAGGGAATGTTGAGATAGCTATCCCGCGCCGCAGGTGGCCCGATGCAGACGCTTTCATCGGCCAGACGGACATGCATGGCGTTGGCATCGGCAGTGGAATGCACGGCAACAGTCGCGATGCCGAGCTCCTTGCAGGCCCGCAGCACGCGCAGCGCGATCTCACCTCTGTTTGCGATCAGAACCTTGTCGAACATCGGCTTGCCGCCCCCGATCATTCGATCACGAACAGGGTTTGGCCGAACTCAACCGGCTGGCCATCCTCAATGAGGATCGCGGTCACCGTGCCAGCCTTCGGCGCGGCGATGTCGTTGAAGGTCTTCATGGCTTCGATCAGCATGATCTTCTCGCCAGCTTTCACAGCCGAACCGAGCTCGACGAAGTTTTTCGCATCGGGCGAGGGCTTGCGGTAGGCCGTGCCGACCATGGGGGATTTGACCGCGCCGGGATGCGCTGCGGCTTCGGCGGCAGCGGAGGAGGCGGTTTTCGCGGCTGACATCGGCGAGGGAGCAGCAACGGCAACCGGCGCAGGCGCTGCTGCCATCATCACGGGAGCGGTGGCAGCGGCAGGCGAATGACGGGCGACACGCACCTTCAGGTCACCCTTTTTCACCTCGATTTCCCCGACATTGGTCTCGCTCAAGAGCTGCGCAATGGCGCGGACCAGATCGGTATCGATGGCAAAACTGGGCTTGGAAGAGGTCTTCGCGGCAGGGGAAGCAGATTTCGCGGTCGAAGTTTTCTTGGCGCCCTTGGCGGCGGGAGCTTTGGCCATGGAGGTCAGTTCCTTGATAAGTCGAAGCTTTTCCGAACGACAGGCAGGTCCGTGGCGAAAATGACCACGGCGCGTCCGTCCAAGCGCCCTGCCTTTTAGCCGACGAGGCAGGGAAGGGAAACCCGCTTTATCCCGGAAGTTGTGGAACCCGACTCCAAGCGCCCCGTTCAGCAGGCGTTTTTCCCGCATTTGCGGATGTTGTCGACCCGTGCCTTGAGGTCCGCAAAGCCTACCGCGCC
>JANNFV010000269.1:0-4003 GCA_031380285.1 Hyphomicrobiales bacterium
GAGACGTTGCTGTATGTCAGCGATACCGGTCGCATGTTCAAGGATGACCCGGCCCATATTCGGCGCTTCAGCGTTGCCGCCAACGGCACATTGTCAGGTGGCGAGATTTTCCATGCCGTCGCTTCGGGCAAGTCAGACGGATTCCGGCTCGATACCGATGGCAATCTCTGGTCGTCCGCAGGCGATGGCGTGCATTGCATCAACCCGTCAGGGGCGCTTCTCGGTCGCATCCTCGTGCCCGAGACTGTCGCGAATGTCTGCTTTGGAGGTCGCGGCAAGCACCGGCTCTACATTTGCGCGACGACGAGCCTCTATGCCATCGCCCTGAATCGCTCTGGCATCTGATTTCCGTTCGGTCAGCCACGTTCCGTCGCATCACCCAGGGCTGCGGCATACCGGTGAACGGTATTGGCGAAGAGAATCTTGTCGGTGCCGACAACGAAATGGCGCACGCCCCAGGCCCGCCATTCCTGCTGCTGCCGTTTGGCTTCGACGACATCCGGGTTGAAGATCGGCGCGACAACGGCGAGGTTCGCGCTGAATGCGAAATGCCAAAGCATGACGTTTTCTGATGGAAACAATGGCACGTCGTCTTGGATGGGCTTGACCCGTCCATCCACGTCTTCCTGCGGCCCATAAACGGGGATGGCCGCGTCAAGCGCGGCCATGACGTGTTTCCGTCAAGAAACGTCATGCTCTAGAAACAGCATATCCAGCAGTTCGACGTCATTCGTCGTCAAGGCTTGCTCATCGGCTGCGAAGGCGGCCTCGACGTCGGCTTTCACGTCGGGAAGGTCGATCTCCATCATCCTGATCCTCCTGCGGCCCATGAGCGAGATCGGTCATGTCCGCAGGCCGCAATGCCCGGATGCCGGACGTTACTGACAGAACGCAGCGCAGCCGGTTGCCCAGAATGGCGTTCCCTTGACGGGATCCGGGATGGAGGGTCGCGCCTTGGCCCCGGCCAGATCGTCAGGGGTAGGGCTGACCAGCTCCCACCAGCCATGGGCGCATTGCGAGCGCCAGGCCATCTGGTCCGAAAGCGTTGTCCCTTCACGCGCCAGCGCTGCGTCCAGGGTGGTGGCGCAACGGCGCAGCGCGACATCATGGGCCGCCGTGGCAGAATGCGCGAAATCATGGAAAGCCCCGGTAAGGGTCTCGATCTCGCTGGCGATGTGCGGCCATGCCTGTCGATCAAGGTTCCAGGCGGAGAGCCATTCCTGCACGACGGCATCGATGGCCTCGGCCCGCGGCTTGTGCATCATCTTGCGCGCCGTGGTGAGCATGTGACGCATCAATTCGGCGCGGGCATGGATGTGGCGGGCCTGCAATGCGGCTCGCCGCATCTCCGCGATGGCCTCATCAGCCTGGGCCTGCAATTCATCGACAAAAAAGCTCATGCTCATCCCTGTCTCGCCTGCTCTGTCAGGGCAGCACCCTGACAGCCTGGATCAAGCGCTCGAACAGCGCGGTTGCATCGACCTTGTCGATCACATGGGCGTTGGGCGTGCGCTTCATCCGGTTGTTCCAGTCGATGGTCGTCCGCCCCCGCACGTCGCCAGCGCCGGTTTCGATCTCGACCCGGCAATCGCGTCCGCTGAACAGCTCCGGCCACAACAGATAGGCGATGACGCAGGGGTCATGCATGGGGTGGCCTGTGGTGCCCAGTCCTGCAGGTCCTAGCCCAACAGGCCTTGGCCGTGTCAGCATGCCGTGGATCGCACGACCACTCAGCGTGCCAAGCCCGGCAATCGCCGCGAGTTGATCAGGCGTGGCCACAGCCTGGTGTGTCACGCCCAAGCCCAGCATCACAATCGGCACGCCACAGCCAAACACGATGGCGGCGGCGTGCGGATCGACATAGATGTTGAACTCGGCGGCGGGCGTGACATTGCCCAGGCCGAGCGCACCGCCCATCAGCACGATGCGCCGAATCTTCCGCACGATGTCGGGGGCCATGCGCATCGCCAGCGCGATGTTCGTCAGCGGCCCGAGGGGACACAGCGTCAGGCCCGAGACGGGAGCGGCACGCAGCTCCGCGATGATGGCATCGACCGCATGCCCCTCACGGGGATGGGATGCGGCGGCTGGAAGATCGGCCCCGGCAAGGCCATCGGGACCACAGACGAAAACCGCAGTTTCGAGATCGAACACGAGCGGTCCCTCGGCACCGCGATACACCGCCACATCCGCGCGCCCGGCCAGATCGCGCACCCGCAGGGCATTCGCCGTCGTCAGGTCAATCCCGACATTGCCAGCAACCGTGGTGATGCAGCGGACATCCAGTTGGTCCGGCACACTGAGCGCCAGCAGGATCGCCACCGCATCATCCTGCCCCGGATCGGTATCGATGATGATCGGCTCAGGCAGCATGGGCCGTGCCGGACATGATCATGTGGGTCAGGTCATCGGCGCGTAGCGTCCCGATCGGCTGGTCAATCGCCTTGCGCCCGGCGGCCAGCACGACCACGCGGTCGGCCAGCGCCACGACATCGCGCATGTTGTGGCTGATCAGGATGATGGTGCGCCCGTCTGCCTTGAGGGTGCGGATCAGCCCCAGCACCTGCGCCGTCTCCTTGACGCCCAGTGCCGCCGTCGGTTCGTCCATGATGATGATCTCGGCGTTCCAGCGCAACGCCCTTGCAATCGCCACCGCCTGGCGCTGGCCACCGGAAAGCCGCTCGACAGGGCGGCTCGTGTCATCGATATCGATGCCCAAACGGGCAAGATAGCCACGCGCCTCATCCATCATCCGGCGCTTGTCCAGAACCTGCATGAACGGCAACTGGATGAACGGCAGCCCGAGGCTGCGGGTCAGCTCCGCCCCCATGAACACGTTGGCCGCAATCGACAGGCGCGGGGCCAGTGCCAGATCCTGGTAGATCGTGGCGACGCCAAGGTTGAGCGCATCATGGGGCGAGGTGAAGCGCACCGGCACCCCGCGCATGCTGATCGTGCCGGAGGTAGGCTCCTCCGCGCCCGAGATCACCTTGATGAGGCTTGATTTGCCCGCGCCATTGTCGCCGCAGATCGCCAGGATCTCGCCCGCGTGAAGGTCGAGATCGACATCCCGCACCGCAACCACCGCCCCATAGTTCTTGCCAATGCCGCGCAGGGACAGGATCGGGGCCGGGGCTGATGGTGTTTCAACAGACATGCGCCCTTCCCCTGCTCCGCCAGTCCACAACGATCCGTTTCACTGCAGGAACTGCTTCACGTTGGTCTTGTCGACGAGGATGGCTTCGGTGAACAGGTAGGGCCCACTGGCGATCGATGCCTTCGGCTTCTTCTCGACCACGATGGCCTGCACGGCATCCACTGCCTGCTTGCCCATGGCTTCGAACGGGATGGCCACGGTGGCGAGAAGGGTCGATTCAGGGTCGGCAATTCGGGCATAGCTTTCCTTGCCGCCATCGATGGAGACCAGCGGGATCTGCCCCTTCTTCACGCCCTGCGCCTTCAGGAGATCGTCGATGATGTAGGCCTGGCCGTCGAACGAGGCCCAGATGCCGTTGATCTTGCCCTGGTTCTGCAGCAGCAGCGCCTGCATCCCGGCCCGCACGTCGTCGCGCCAGCTCTGGGTGCGGGCCATGGAGAACTTGCCGAGTTCCTTGATCGCCTGGTTCTCCGACAGCACCGCATCCAGCACCTTGCCCCGGATGCGCGACGCGGCATTGAGATCGAACCGCGCCGTGATGATGTTGCCCTGATAGCCCAGTTCACCCAGCAGATAGAGCGCCGCTTCCGAGCCAACCTTGTATTCGTTGCTCTGGATATCGAAGAGCGCATGCTGGCTGGAGCCGGACTGCACCGTGATCACGGGAATGCCCGCATCCTTGGCCGCCTTGAACTGCGCATCGGCCTCGACCGGCTTGCCCATGGCAATGACGATGGCACCCACCTTCTTGGCGATCAGCGCATCGAACTGTTCGGCATGCTTGGGCAGCGAGCCTTCCGAGTTGAGCAAGGTCACATTCCAGCCCCGTGCCTTTGCCGCCGCCGC
>JANNFV010000305.1:0-3122 GCA_031380285.1 Hyphomicrobiales bacterium
GCCGATGTGGACGGCAATCCGCAGATGCAGATGGTGGGCAAGCACGGTGTTTCCGATGACAAGAAGACCTACACATTCGAGCTGCGCGATGGGCTGAAGTTCTCGGACGGCGCACCGGTGACCGCGGCGGACTGCGTGGCCTCGATCCGCCGCTGGGCGGCACGCGATGGTTTTGGCCAGCACATGTTCCTGCGCGTGGCGGACACGCCCGTGGTGGACGACAAGACCTTCCGCATCGTGCTGAAGGAGCCCTACGGCATGGTGTTTGATGCCTTCGCGAAGCTCGGCACCAATGTCTGCTTCATGATGCGCAAGGCCGAAGCCGAGACGGACCCCATGCAGCAGATCAAGGAGTATGTCGGCTCCGGACCCTTCAGCCTGAACCGCGACGCCACCAAGCAGGGCGTGGCCTATGTCTATGACCGTCGCGCCGATTATGTGCCACGGTCCGAGCCCGTCAGCGGCTCTGCCGGTGGCAAGGTGGCAAAGCTCGACCGCATCGTGATCGACAACATCCGCGACGAGCAGACCGCGATCGCGGCGCTGCAATCGGGCGAGATCGATTTCATGGAAAGCCCGCCTTTCGATCTGCTGGACCAGCTGGAAGGCAACAAGGATCTGAAACTCCAGATCCTCAACCCCACCGGCAACATGGGCTGGCTGCGCATGAACTTCCTGCATCCGCCCTTCAACAACCCCAAGGCCCGTCAGGCGCTGCTGCATCTGATCAACCAGAAGGATTTCATGCAGGCGACCTTCGCCAATCCGAAATATGCCAAGACCTGCGGTTCGCTCTTTGCCTGCGGCACGCCGATGGAGAACGACGTCAACACGGATTGGTTCAAGTCGGCCCCCAACCCCAAGCGGGCGGCGGAACTGCTGAAGGAGTCGGGCTATGACGGACGGCCCATCGTCATCCTGCAGGCGACCACCATCCCCTTCATGAACAACTCGGCCCAGTTGATTGCCCAGGCCCTGCGCCAGATCGGGGCCAATGTGCAGCTTGCTGCCGCCGACTGGGGCGGCATCGTGCAGCGCCGCGCCAACAAGGGCGCACCGGATGCGGGCGGCTGGAATATCTTCATCACCTGGGCGTCCGGCGCCAATGTCGGCAATCCGATCAGCCTCGCGGGTCATGCCGCGATTGGCGAAAAGGGCTGGTTCGGCTGGCCCGAGGATGCAGCCCACGAGGTGATGCGCAACGAATGGGCGGCCGCCGCCACGCTCGATGCCCGCAAGGCCGTGGCCCGGCGGATGCAGGAGAACGCGTGGAACTTCGTGCCCCACGCCTATCTCGGCCAGTGGGTGCAGCCCGCGGCCTATCGCGCCAATGTGCGCGGCGTGATCGGCATTCCGGAGTTGCTGCCCTTCTGGAACATCGAGAAGGTGTGAGGGTGTCTCTTCTTTCCTTCCCCCCTTGCGGGGGAAGGTGGCCTGCGCAGCAGGTCGGATGAGGGGTATCGCGAAGCGAGCCTTTCAACGGCAAAGTTTGTTACAACCTGCACAGGCTTGCTTCGCAATACCCCTCATCCGTCATGCTTTGCATGACACCTTCTCCCGCATGGGGAGAAGGAGGAGCCTGCCACATGCGCATCTTCACTGCCGCCCTGGCCCTTGAGGCCAACACCTTCTTCCCCCTGCCGTCGAGCTACCGCGCCTTCACGGAGAAAACCTATTTCCCGCCCGGCACCCATCCGCCGCTGGCGACGTTGCAGACCGCAGCGCTGTGGGTGACGCGGGAGAGGGCGACGACCGACGGCTTCACCGCCATCGAAGGCTCCTGCTATGCCGCCCAGCCCGGCGGCACCGCCACGCGCGACGCCTATGAGCGGATGCGTGACGAGATCATCGGCCAGCTCACGGCAGCGATGCCGGTCGATGGCTGTGTCTTCTCGCTGCACGGCGCGATGGTGGCCGAGGGCTATCTCGACTGCGAGGGCGACTTCCTCGCCCATGTGCGCAAGGTGGTGGGCCCCAAGGTCGTGGTGGGTGTGGAGCTTGATCCGCACTGCCATCTCACCCTCAAGCGCTGCGGCCTCGCCGATATCATAGTCATGTACAAGGAATATCCCCACACCGATTTCGTGCCGCGCGGCCACGAAGTCGTCACCCTCGTGCAACGCATGATCCGGGGTGAGATCAAGCCGGTGAAATCGGTCTGGGATTGCCGGACACTGGCCTACTTCCCGACCGACCGCCAGCCCATGCGCGGCCTTGTCGACCGCATCATGGCGATGGAGGGCCAGAACGGCATCCTGTCGATTTCCATAGGGCATGGCTTTTCGCAAGGTGACACGCCGGAGACGGGCGCCCGCATCCTCGTCATCACCGACAATGCCAAGGCGCGGGGTGACCGATTGGCCGAGGAGATCGGGCGCGAGCTTGTCGCCATGCGGGTCAGCATACAGCCCACGCTGCTCAAGCCCGATGACGCCATCGATGAGGCCTTGTCGCTGCAGGACACCGTGGTGATTGCCGACACCACGGACAATGCGGGCGGCGGCGCACCGTCCGACAACACGACATTCCTGCATCGGCTGATCGCCCGCAAGGTGCGGGATTCCGCCGTGGCTCCCCTGTGGGATCCGGTGGCAGTGCAACTCGCATTCGATGCGGGCAAGGGCACGACGCTGCCATTTCGTTTCGGCGGCAAGGCGGCGCGCACCTCGGGCAGGCCGGTGGATGCGATGGTCGAGATCATCGCGACCGAACGCGACAGCTTCCAGAGCTTTGCGGGCAGTCCCGTGCCTCTCGGCGACGTGGCAACCGTGCGCACGCCCGAGGGCGTCTCCGCCGTGCTGATCTCGACCCGCGCCCAGGCCATGGGCATCGATCTCTTCGGCAATCACGGCGTGGTTCCCACCGGGCAGAAGATCCTTGTGGTGAAGTCGAACCAGCACTTCTTCGCGGCCTTTGCCCCCATTGCCTCCCGGGTGATCTATGCCTCGGGAGATGGACCGCTGACGAGCAATCCGAGGAGGCTTCCCTACAGGCATATCCAGCGCCCGATCTGGCCATTGGACAAAGGCGCAAAAGGGGCGTTGATTGTGTGAGTGATTGGTTCCTGCATTGATGGTTTGCGTCCTTCGAGGCTCGCTATCGCTCGCACCTCAGGATGAGGA
>JANNFV010000328.1:0-1998 GCA_031380285.1 Hyphomicrobiales bacterium
TCGGCGGCGCCCGCCAGAATCGCGTCTTCGATCACGGCGCGCCGCACACCGAAACACGAGCAGACCAGCGGACCCAGATCCGCCCCGCCACTGGGTGGCCTGCCTGCCAGCAGGATGTTGCGTTGGGCAGGATCGAGGTTCTCGCCCGGCAGCATCTCGATCAGCCAGTCGAGCGCGATCTCATCGCGCTCGCGGCCTACGAACAGGGCGGCGTCCAACTTTCCCGCGGCGAGAGCGATCACCCTGAAGTCGCCGCTGTCGACATCGCCCAATCTGGCGTGCTCGGGCATTTCGCCCAGCAGGTTGACGAGAATGCCATGCAAGGCTTCGGGCGTCAGGGTCGAGGCAAAGACGACCGCTTCGCCACCGCGCACCGTCATGCGGGAATGGGCGATCCAGGGCGGCAACTCGACCCGCTTGCGCGACAGCAGAAAGCCCTGGGACAGCATTGTTACCGGCACGATTGCCACCGGTGTGGCCTTCAGGTCGGGTTGGCCGGACACGGCATCGGTGAAGGCGTGCACGACGGCATCGACGCGGGCGAGACCGCTGGTCGCGTTGGTCCAGTGGAACGGCGCAAACACGCTGCCGCGTTGCAGGCCATTGTCGATCTGCACCCGCAGCGTCACCGCGCCATGCGGGCTTTCGACCCTTGCATAGCTTCCCCCGCTCAGGCCAAGTTCCAGCGCGTCCTCAGCATGCACTGATAGGAACGCCTCGCCGATGTGTCGCGCCAGCCGGACCGCTTTGCCTGTGCGGGTCATGGTGTGCCAATGGTCGCGCACCCGTCCGGTGTTGAGCGTGAAGGGATAGCGCCGCGAGCGCCGGGACGCGGCCTCCGGCTCGGCCACGGCCACCAGCCGCGCCTTGGTATCCGGCGTGTAGAAATGGCCGTCCGCGAACAGACGCTGCTGCGGTTCACCGCCTTGACGCCAGGGCCACTGGAAGGGCTGCATGGCGTCGAAGGCATCGTCGTCAATGCTGGCGACTGCACCCAGGTCGAAATCGCGGCTGCCGTCATTGTCGAGGGCCGAGAGTTGTGCGTGTTCGCGGAAGATGTCGGCGGGTGAGGCATAGTCGAAGCCTGCAAATCCCATGTGGCGTGCAACGAGAGCCATGTGTTCCCAGTCAGGCTTGGCTTCGCCGGGAGGCTTCAGGAAGGAGCGCTGGCGCGAAATGCGCCGCTCGGAGTTGGTCACCGTGCCGTCCTTTTCGCCCCACGCGGTTGCGGGCAGCATCACATGAGCACCCGCCAGGCTGGTGTCTGTCACCTCCAGCACTTCGGACACCACGAACAGATCGAGCTTGGCCATCGCGGCGCGCATCGCATCGGCGCGGGGCAGGGTGACAGCGGGGTTGGTGTGCATCACCCACAGCGCCTTGATCTCGCCGCGCTCGATCGCCTCGAACATCTGCACCGCCTTCAGGCCCTCGCCCTCGGCCATGCGTGGCGCATCCCAGAAGGTGCGCACGCGCTCCACATCCGCCGCGCCATAGCCCATATGCGCCGCCAGCATGTTGGCGAGGCCGCCCACCTCGCGTCCGCCCATGGCATTGGGTTGTCCCGTCAGTGACAGCGGGCCGCAGCCGACCTTGCCGATGCGTCCTGTGACCAAGTGGCAATTCAGGATGGCGTTGACCTTGTCCGTGCCCTGCACCGACTGGTTGACGCCCTGGCTGTAGCAGGTGACCACACGCTGGCGTGTCACGAATAACTCCGTGAAGCGGCTGATATCCGCCGCGCTCAGGCCGGTCTTGTCCGCCGTCACCGCAAGCGTGGGCGCGATACGGCGTGCGACCGCCAGCGCGAGGTCGAACCCGACGGTGTGTTGATCTATAAATCGTTGATCCAGCACGCCGCTGCTCTGGAGGCATTGCAGCAGCCAGGAGAACAGCACGCTGTCTGTCCCGGAGCGGAGGCTCAGTTGCAGGTCCGATCCTGCCGATGTCGCGGTTTCGCGCGGATCGATGTTGACGATGATGGCACCGCGCCGTTCC
>JANNFV010000394.1:0-1996 GCA_031380285.1 Hyphomicrobiales bacterium
GATCAGATCGGCTTGACATTCGCCTATAAGGACAAGGCGAAGTCTGGTGCGGCCTTCATGGCGGATTTCCTGCCAGCGGCGGCTGATCGGAAGCTGGATTGAGCTCTTGATTTTTGCCTTCCCCCTCGGGGGAAGGTGTCATGCGCAGCATGACGGATGAGGGAGAAGCCCTGACCGTCGTGGTTCTCCCTCATCCGCCCGCCAAGTGGCGGGCACCTTCTCCCGGGGGAGAAGGAAAGGTTTGCGACCATGCCCTTCATCGAACTCACCGATGTTACCCATACCTATGGCGGCCAGGCCGGGGCCTCTGCCACGCTGGCTGTCGAGGGTCTTACCATCAAGGTCAATGAGGGTGAGTTCTCCGCTGTTGTCGGACCCTCGGGATGCGGCAAGTCCACGCTGATGAAGCTGGCGACCGGCTTGCAGTTTCCGCAGAAGGGCCAGGTCATCGTCGATGGCGCGAAGGTCGCCAGGCCGGTCAAGATCGCGGGCATGGCCTTCCAGAACCCGGTGATGCTGCCCTGGCGCACCGTGCTCGACAACATCATGCTGCCGCTCGAGATCGTGGAGCCGCACCGCTCGCGCCTGCGCTCCAACAAGGCGGAATATGTCGAGAAGGCGGAAGCACTGCTCACCACCGTCGGCCTCAAGGGCATGGGCCAGAAGTTCCCATGGCAACTCTCGGGCGGCATGCAGCAGCGGGCTTCGCTGTGCCGGTCGCTGATCCACGATCCCAAGCTGCTGATGCTGGACGAACCCTTCGGTGCGCTCGATGCCTTCACGCGGGAAGAGTTGTGGTGCGTGATCCGCGACCTGCACCAGTTGAAAAAGTTCACGGTGGTGCTGGTGACGCATGACCTGCGCGAGGCCGTGTTCCTGGGTGACCGCATCTTCTGCATGAGCGCCCGACCCGGCCGCATCGTGGCGGAGCGCGTGGTGGATTTTCCGCGGCCCCGCGATCTGGAGATCACCTACACGCAAGCCTTCTCCGACGTGGTGCATGACCTGCGGTCGTTGATCAAGGATGCGAGGACGGCGGCATGACCTTGCAGCCTCATCCTGAGCATGTCGAAGGATTTGAGCTTGTCGAAGGAATTGCGCCTGTTGAACCCCGACCCTTCGACGGGCTCAGGGTGAGGTTCAAGGAGAGGACAGGAAAAGACCCATCATGACCACGCCACTGTCCCTTCGCCTCGCACCCATCGCCTTCACCATCGGCTTCTTCGTCCTGTGGGAGCTGATCGTTGTCGTCTTCGGCGTATCGGCGTTCAAGCTGCCGGCACCCTCCGCCGTGTTTGGGGCCATGAACCAGTATTTCTGGCCTCTCATGCGCAATGCTGGGCACACCTTGTGGATGACGATGCTGGGCTTTGCACTCTCCATCGTCTTCGGGCTTTTTCTCGGCCTGCTCGTGGGCTCATCGCGGTTTCTGTATGCCGGGCTCAATCCGTTGCTCGTCGGCTTCAATTCGATCCCGAAGGTGGCGGTGGTGCCGATCCTGGTGTTCTGGTTCGGCGTTGGCTGGCAGCCCCCCGTCATCACGGCATTCGTGATCTCGTTCTTTCCCATTGTGGTGAATGTGGCGACAGGGCTTGCCACCATCGAGCCAGAAACGGAGGACGTGATGAAGGCGCTGGGTGCCTCGCGCTTCGACATCATGTGGAAAGTAGGAATTCCGCGCTCGCTGCCGTATTTCTTCGGTGCCCTGAAGGTGGCGATCACGCTGGCTTATGTGGGCTGCGTCATCGGCGAGCAAAATGCTTCCAATCTGGGCATCGGCAACCTGATCACGCGGGCTTCTGCAGATTTCAATGTGCCGCTGATCTTCGCTGCGCTGATCGTGCTGGCGATCCTGGGTGTGATACTTGTCGTGATCGTGGATTTCGTCGAGGCACGCACCACCGGATGGTCCAAGCGCAGCGGGTTTGGGGGGTGATTTCTCCTTTGCCTTCTCCCTTGGGAGAAGGTGGTCGGCGGATGCCGATCGGATGAGGGA
>JANNFV010000398.1:0-1827 GCA_031380285.1 Hyphomicrobiales bacterium
GGCTGGAACCATGATCTCAAGGGCAACAACGACCTGCTGATCCTGACGCAGCCCGATGCGATCCGCGATATCCACCTCGATTATTTCCTGGCGGGTGCGGATATCGTGGAGACCAACACCTTCTCCTCCACGACGATTGCCCAGGCCGACTATCACATGGAGTCGCTCGCCTATGAGCTGAACCTCGAAGGCGCGCGTCTCGCCCGTGAAGCTGCCGTTGAAGCGCAAAAGCGCGATGGCCGTCGCCGCTTCGTGGCAGGCGCCATCGGACCCACAAACCGCACGCTGTCGATTTCGCCCGATGTCAACAATCCGGGTTATCGCGCCGTCACCTTCGACGAGGTGCGGATCTCCTACAACGAGCAGGCACGCGCCCTCATCAATGGTGGCGCGGAACTGATCCTGATCGAGACAATCTTCGACACGCTCAATGCCAAGGCGGCCATCGTGGCCGTGCTGGAGGCTTTCGAGAGCGAGGGCGTTGATCTCCCGATCATGATCTCCGGCACGATCACGGACCTCTCGGGGCGCACGCTGTCGGGCCAGACGCCGAGCGCCTTCTGGCATTCGATCCGCCATGCCAACCCGTTCACCATTGGATTGAACTGTGCCCTGGGTGCCAAGGAAATGCGGGCGCATCTGGCGGAAATCTCTCGCGCCGCCGATACCTTCGTCTGCGCCTATCCCAATGCGGGCCTGCCCAACGAGTTCGGCCTCTATGACGAGAGCCCGGAATACATGGCCTCGCTGATTGCGGACTTCGCGGATGGCGGCCTTGTCAACATCGTGGGTGGTTGCTGCGGCTCGACGCCCGCCCATATCCGCGCCATCGCCGAAGCCGTGAAGGGCAAGACACCGCGCCCCATTCCCGACGTGCCGCAGTTGATGAAGCTTTCCGGCCTCGAACCTTTCACGCTGACCGAGAACATCCGCTTCGTGAATGTGGGCGAGCGCACCAACGTCACGGGATCGGCGAAATTTCGCAAGCTGATCAAGGACGACAAATACGATGAAGCGCTCGATGTGGCGCGAGACCAGGTGCAGAACGGCGCACAGATCATCGACATCAACATGGATGAAGGCTTGCTCGACGCCGAGAAGGCGATGACGACCTTCCTCAACCTCATCGCGGCGGAACCGGACATCGCGCGTGTGCCCGTGATGGTGGATTCATCCAAGTTCCATGTGATCGAGGCTGGCCTGAAATGCGTGCAGGGCAAGGCCATCGTCAACTCGATCTCCATGAAGGAGGGCGTGGAGAAATTCATTGCCGAGGCGAAGACAGTGCGGCGCTACGGCGCGGCGGTCGTGGTCATGGCCTTCGATGAACTGGGACAGGCCGACACGTTCGCCCGCAAGTCCGAAATCTGCGCCCGGGCCTACAAGATCCTGACGGAGCAGGTCGGCTTTCCGCCCGAGGACATCATATTCGACCCCAATGTCTTCGCCGTGGCGACAGGCATCGAGGAGCATAACAATTACGGCGTCGACTTCATCAACGCCGTGGAGTTCATCCGGACCAACCTGCCGCACGCCCATATCTCGGGTGGCATCTCGAACCTGTCCTTCTCGTTTCGCGGCAATGAGCCAGTGCGCGAGGCGATGCACTCGGTGTTCCTCTACCACGCCATCGCTAGGGGCATGGACATGGGCATCGTCAATGCCGGTCAGCTTGCCGTTTACGAGAACCTTGATCCGGAGTTGCGTGAGCTGTGCGAAGACGTGGTGTTCAACCGCCGCGCGGATTCGACCGAGCGGCTGCTCGATGCCGCCCCGCGCTTTGCTGCCCACGGCAAGCAGGGCGAGGCAAAGAACGACAACATCGAG
>JANNFV010000405.1:0-7482 GCA_031380285.1 Hyphomicrobiales bacterium
CATCATCGGGTTGAGCGAGGTCATCGGCTCCTGGAAAATCATGGCCACGTCCCGGCCGCGCACGAGCCGCATCTCCGGCTCGGGAAGATCGAGCAGCGGCCGGCCGCCGAGCGTAACCGTGCCCTCGATGCGGCTGGTTCGGGGTGCGAGCAGCCGCATCACAGACAGCGAGGTCACGCTCTTTCCCGAGCCCGACTCTCCCACGATGGCGAGGGTCTCGCCGGCCCCGATCTCGAAGGAGAGGTCGCGCACGACGGTCTTCCACGGCGAGAACGGATCGGCGCGGAACGAGGTGGTCAGATCGCGGACCGAAAGGACGGGGTCAGACATTGGTTTATCTCCCTTCAACCGCGCCGGCCGCTGCGCGGATCGAGCCAGTCGCGCAGGCCGTCGCCGAGCAGGTTGACGGAGAGCACCACCAGCGCGAGCGCGAAGCCGGGCGCGAACACGGTCCACGGCGCGCGCGGCAGGAAGGAGCGCGACTGGGCAATCATGGAGCCCCAGGTCGGGGTCTCAGGGGGCACGCCGGCGCCGAGGAAGGACAGCGCGCTCTCGACGATGATGGCGGCGGCGCAGATATAAGTGGCCTGCACGATCAATGGCGCGATGGTCGAGGGCAGGATGTGCCTGGTCATGATGACGTGGAGCCGCGTGCCACCCGCACGCGCCGCGTCCACATAAGGCGCCTCACGCACCGAGAGGACCACCGAGCGCACCAGGCGCACGACGCGCGGGATCTCCGGCAGCACGATCGCGACGATGACGATCCATACCGAGGCCCCCGCCAGCGCCACGAAGGCGATGGCGAGCAGGATGGCGGGGATCGCCATGATCCCGTCCATGAAGCGCGTGATCAGCGCGTCCGCCGTGCGGAAATAGCCGACGATGAGGCCGATTATCGTCCCGAGTGCGACCGAGACAATGGCAACCAGCAGCCCGACCTGCAGCGAGACCCGCGCGCCCCAGACCACGCGGGCGAAGACGTCGCGGCCCAACTGATCGGTTCCCAGCCAATGCTCGCTGGACGGTGGCCGGAGGCGGCGAGCGGGATTGATGGTGATGGGGTCGCCGGCGAAGAGCGGCGCGGCAATGGCGGCCAGCGTCATCAGCGCGAGGATTGCGCCGCCCGCCACCAGCGTCGGGTTGCGGCGGGCGAACAGCCAGGCGGCGGATGGCGTAGGCTCTGCGGCCGGCGGGAGCGACGTGACAGACATGGCGTTGCGTCTCCTTTGGCGGCTCAGTAGCGGATGCGGGGATCGATGAGGGTGTAAGACAGGTCCGTCAGCAGGTTCAGCAACACGTAGATGGCCGAACAGACGAGGATCACACCCTGGATCACGGGGTAGTCGCGCCGCGCGATGGCATCGACCACGAGCCGGCCAATGCCGGGGATGTTGAAGACGGTCTCTGTCACCACCACGCCGCCGATCAGCAGCGCGATGCCGATGCCGATGACGGTGACGATCGGCACCCCGGCGTTGCGCAGCGCATGGCGCAGCAGGATGCGCGTCATCGGCAAGCCCTTGGCCCGCGCCGTGCGGATGAAGTCCTCGGACAGGATCTCGATCATGGTAGCGCGGGTGATGCGGGCGATGAGCGCGGTGTAGATCAGTCCGAGCGTCACCGCCGGCAGCACGAGATGCCAGGCCCAGCGGCCCACATCCTCGGCAATCGGCACATAGCCCTGCACAGGCATAACCTGCAGCTGGAGCGCGAAGACATAGACCAGCAGATAGCCGACAACAAAGGCCGGCAGCGAGAAGCCCGCCACCGCGAACAGCATCAGCGCCCGATCGACCCATGTGCCGGCGCGGTGTGCCGCGACTACGCCCATGGTGACCGCCAGCGGCACCGCGATCAGCAGGGTGGTGAAGGTGATCGAAAGCGTCGCCTCCGCACGTTGGCCGATGAGGGAGAGCACCGGCTCGTTGGAATAGACGGAGACGCCGAGATTGCCCTGCAGCACCTGCCCGAACCAGCGCAGGAACTGGATCGGCAGGGCGTCGTCGAGGCCGAGCATCACGCGCAGCCGTGCGATCTGCTCAGGGCTTGCGTTGTCGCCGGCGAGGACAGCCGCCGGATCGCCCGGCGCGAGCCTGAGCAGCAGGAAAACGAGGATGCTGACAAGGAACAGCACCAGCGCTGTCGATCCAAGGCGTTTGAGGATGTAGGACGCCATGCGTTGCTCCCATGGTCGGGGCGCACGGCTGGGGAACGGCCCGCCGCGAGAACCTTCTTCTGCGCCGGCGCTCAAACACGCCGGCGGATCGTTGTGATGGGTGGTGGCGCGGGCCTCAGCCGCGCGCCACGTTCCAGAAGGGCACGAGGTCGGGCAGGCCGATCATGCCGCGCACGTCCGCGCGCATGGCCGCGCTGTCGAACCACTGGCCGAGGTACACATGCGGCACGAAGTTCCAGGCGTTCTCCTGCATGTCGCGGCCGATGCGCTGGCGGGCGGCCATGTCCGGCGCGTTGGCCCAGGCGTCGCGCAACTGCTCGTGGCGGGCGTCGTCTGGCCAGCCGAACCAGCCGCGCTCGCCGGTGGCGGCGTGGCCCGCCAGCGTGATCGGGTTGTTGTAGGCCGAGCCCGAGGCCCAGGTCAGGAAGATGCTCCAGCCGCCGTCCGAGACGGGGCCGCGGCGCGCGCGGCGGGCAACGATGCCGGCCCAGTCGAGCGGGACGAGTTCGACCGTGACGCCGGCCTGGCGCAGCCACTGAGCGATCAGCAGGGCCGAATTGCTCATAACGGGCGACGTCGTCTGCTGCATGATCACGACCGGCTGGCCAGCATAACCGGCTTCCTGAAAGAGCTGCCGGGCGCGGGCGATGTTCTGGCCCGCCTTGAACCAGCCGGTGTTGGCGTCGTTTTCCATCGTCGTGCCGCAGCCAAAGAGGGAACTGCAGGGCTTGTAGGCCTTCGGATCGCCGAACGTGGCCTGCATCACTGCGTTCTGGTCGATCAGAGCCAGCATCGCCTGCCGCGCCTTCACGTTGTTGAACGGGGCCTGCAGGTGGTTCATGCGCAGCCAGCCGATGGAGCCGGTGTTGTTCAGCACCTCGGTGCGGATGCGAGCGTTGCCGGCAACCTGCGGTGCCATTTCGGGCGAGAGCCGTTCGATGAAGTCGATTTCGCCCGCGAGCAAAGCGGACACGGCCGTCTGTTCGTCGGCAATGGTCTGGAACACGATGCGCTGCATCCGCGCCTGCTTGGCCCCGGCCATGGCGGAGACAGGCTCGGAGCGGGGCACGTAGTTCGGGTTGCGGTCATAGACATACTGCGACCCTTGCCGGCTCTCGGCGCGGTTGTAGGTGTAGGGACCCGACCCGATGGCCTCCGTGATGGGCCGCGCCGGATCGGTGTTGGCATCGGCCTCGCGCATGATGAAGCACAGCGAGGGCGAAGACTTGCCCAGCCAGTCGATCAAGAGCGGGTAAGGCGCGTTGAGCCGGATCGAGAAGCTGTTGGCCCCGGTGGCCTCGACCGCCGCCACATTGCGGAACAGATGCTGGCCCGCGCCGTCGCGCGCCCCCCAGCGGCGGACAGACGCCGCGCAGTCGCGTCCCGTGACGTCCTGCCCATCGTGGAACTTGAGGCCCGAACGGAGCGTGAAGTTGTACGTGAGCCCATCGGGCGAGACCGTGTGCTCACCAACCATCTGCCGCTGAGGAGCGAAGTTCGCGTCGTGGCCGAACAGCGTGTCGTACACCAGCGCACCATGGTAAGAGGTGATGCTGGCCGTCGTCGCGACCGGATCAAGCGAGGCGAGGTCGGCGTGCATCACGCAGCGCAGAACGTTGGCGCGGGCGGGCGCCGCCCCCTGCGTCCAGCCCAGGCTCGGAGCCATGGCGACAAAGCCGGCGCTGCTGGCTCCCTTGAGAAGTGTGCGTCGAGACGTCTTCATGCGATCCTCCCGTGGGTTGAGGTTCGGCTGAATTGCACTGGCGCCTGGCGTCGACCTCTAGCCGGAGAATGATCGCTGCCTTGGTGAGCGTATTGTGATTTTTGGCCAATCCTTTTTGATTTGAGACAGCGATGCCCATGCCTTCGGCTGTCAATGGGCGCAGATGAGGCAAGGCATCAGCGGACCGGTCCCGAAGGAGCGATGTCAGGCCCCAGAGTCGGGATGCGCAATCAGGCCACGGACGCCGAGCGCCTTGCCCCTTCATCCGCACCCCGCGGGGCCTTCCCGTCCCTTAACGATCGCGGCGCAGCTCCGAACCTTGCACGGAACGAGGTGGTGAAGTGAGCGCAATCGGCGAACCCGGTCTCGAAGGCGATTTCCGTCATCGACTGCTTGCCGCTTTCCACAAGGAAACGGGCATAGCGCAGGCGGGTGTCGAGAATGAAGCGTTTGGGCGTGCATGTAAGATGCTCGCGGAAGAGCCGCGTGAACTGCCTGCCCGAAAGCCCGACCGCCTTCGCCACCTGTTCAGGCGTCACGTCCTTGCCCTTGCGGCTCTCGATCAGCACCACGGCGCGCTGGATGCGTCCATCCGCAACCTCGCGATGCTCGGTTGCCCGCGCCTCATCGAAGGCCGTGGCGCTGCGACGCTCTACGAGAGACAGCTGATGCACGACCTTGGCGGCGCGGTCGGCTCCGCAATGCCGGCGGATCAGTGCGGTCATGAGCGACAGCACTGACACACCGCCGGGCACGGTGATGCGCGCGCCGTCGATCAGGAAGTCCTCGCGGGTGGAAATCGGAACGCGCGGGTAGGCGAGCCGAAACTCCTCGGCGTGAAACGGGTGGACGGCGGCGCGCGACCCCGCCAGAAGCCCCTCCCGCGCCAGCACGAAAACGCCGGTGCACAAGCCGATCAGCGGGACCCCAGCCGCTGCCGCCACGCGCACATAGTCGCGATGGCGTGAAGGGGCCTTTCCGAGCTGCCGCATCAGCCCGCCGATCACGGCGACGTAATCGAAATCGGTGGGGTTGAGATAACCCGCATCCGGTTGGACGACGACGCCGCAACTGGCGGTGGCCGGCGCGCCCATGATGGACCAGCGGCAGTAGAGCGGGCGGGACTGATCGGCGAAGTCCGCTGCATGCCGGAGAGATTCGATGAGCCCCGTCAGCGACATCAACGGAAATCCGGGCCACAACAGAATACCGATGGTCAGCTCCGGCTTGGCCTCTCGCGCGCCGATGAGCCTGCGCAGCCACAGCCCATCGAGCCAAGCAACATAATCTGCCGCATCGTCCTCTTGCATCTCCACCCCTGAACTGAAGTTTCACGAGATGAGGCTACGAGTGCGCGGCGAATTGTCAAAGAGTTTGGCCGTTTTCCGCAATCCCGCACGTGCCTCCGTTTGCGAAGTTTGCAGTGTGACAACAACCCGAGCGCCCGGCGGAAGCCCCTTCATGTCAGAACCGGACCCTTTTCGCCCCGTCGTGCTCATCACGGCGGACCTGATCGAGGCCGATGGCAACAGTATGGAAGCTGCGTACGTCGTGCGCGCCAACTATGCGGAGGCCATCATTGAGGCGGGCGGGCTCGCGCTGTTCGTGCCTTTCGAGACGGCGCAGCTCGATGAGGCTTTTGGAATGGCTGACGGCGTGGTGATCTCTGGCTCCGAGCCCGGCGCAGGCGTCTCGTCAGTGCGCCTCGCATTCGAAAGGGCACTGATCGCGCGCACGCTCGCGGCGTCAAAGCCGCTGCTCGGCATCTGCCACGGCATGCAGTTGATCGGTGAGTATCTGGGCGGCACCATCGTGCGCGACGATCCCGCGCTCGCTGCAGCCAAGAGCCAACACATCCCGAACCCGACAGCCCAGGTCATCGCGCACCCGATCGAGGTCGCTGCCGGCAGCATGCTGTCGGCATGGGCGGGGGAACCCACCTTCGTCAACAGCATCCATCGCCATGCGCTATCCGAAGGAGGCCGCTACCGCGTGGCGGCGCGTGCGCCGGATGGCGTCGTCGAGGCGATCGAAGGTCTGGGTCCTGGTTTTTGCCTCGGCGTGCAGTGGCATCCCGAATACCGGCTGTCGCCGCTCGACCGCGGCATCCTCGAATCGTTCGTCGCGCGCTGCGCCGTGCGACCGAAGGCAAGCCGAAGGGTCGCATGATTTGGCGCGCATCGCGGTCATCGGAGCTGGCGTCGTCGGCGTCGCCTCGGCCTGGATGCTGGCCGCGTCGGCCACAGCGTCACACTTATCGACCGTCATCTGGCGCCAGCGCGCGGCGCCAGCTTCGCCAACGGGGCGCAGCTGAGCTACGCTTACGGTGACGCGCTCACCTCGCCTGCACTGCTGCGCAAGATGCCAGCCATTCTCCTGGGGCGCGATCCGGCTTTCAATGTCCGGATGCAGGCTGATCCGGAGTTCTTCCTCTGGGGCCTACGCTTCGTCGCCAACGCGCTGCAGGCGGCCTTCCGCGCCAATACGCGCGCGCTGCTGGAGCTTGCAGCGGTCTCCAAATCCTGGCTTCCAGAAGTGATGGCCGACACCGGAATCGCTTTCGACCATGCGTCATCGGGCAAGATGATCCTCCACGAATCAGTGGCCGCATGCGATGCGGCGGCCGACCTGAGGGCGCTGAAGGCGTCGCTCGGCATAACACAGCACGTTCTTGATCGCGCCGACGCGACAGCCATCGAGCCCGCTCTCGCCTCCTATCCCAACGATATTGCCCGCGTGGTCTGGAGCCCGGACGATGCGGCGGGGCGTCCGGACGCCTTCTGCCACGGCCTTGTCGAGCAGATGCGGGTCCCCGTTACGGCCTGACGACGCTCTTCGGCACGGAGGCGACAGCAATCCTCCGTCATGGCAATGAAGTGCGTGGCCTCGCCTTTGTGTCGCGCGAGCCAACCGAATGCGACGTGGTCATAGCGGCTTGCGGTGCCAGCGTTTCGGTGCTGCCCCGCGCGGATCGGCCCTGGGGCGGGCTCTGGCCTGTCCAAGGCTATTCGTTGACGGCACCGGCCACGCCCGCCGCCATGCGCGTCTCGATCACGGACCTCAAGCGCAAGATCGTCTTCGCGCGCCTGGGCGAAGAGGTGCGCGCTGCGGGCCTGGCCGATATCGGTCCGCGTCGATCGGCGTTCGACGAGCGACGGTTCGCCAGCTTCCGCTCTCAGGCCGTCGCAGCGTTCGGACCAGCTTTCGACCATCGTTCAGGAACGGATCACCGGGCCTGGACCGGCGGACGCCCCTGCACGCCGTCCTCACAACCGATCATTCGGGCTGGCAGCCTGAGAGGTCTCTACCTCAACCTGGGGCATGGCACGCTCGGCTGGACGCTCGCGCTCGGATCCGCCGCCCGCGTGGCTGCGCTGGTGGAGCACGATTTGCGATCCGTTGTGTAAACGCACGCAAGCAGCCTCCGCCGTTGGCAGATACCGGAAATGGCAGGTCCGGAGCTAGCCAGGGCAAAACCCGCCGGTTGTCTTGGTGTCAGGTAATCGGTCGCAGTCGACCCATTCCAGCCGTGCCGTAGACTGCGGAATGCCAAAAGCTGACCTTCCGTTGGCTTGGCCGT